>JAUWXJ010000009.1 GCA_030616425.1 Desulfobacterales bacterium
AAACAACGCGGCAAGAATGTGATAAAGCCAAGGCGGTAAGGGGTTTCATGGGTTTATCGAGCCCCTCTGACAAACGCACACATGGTGAAGTCCAGCAACGATATGATATTTGCCGAGTTGTTCACCCTTCGGGAAAGCCGAGGATACCGCATCTGCTGCGTTGTCAAGGGTTCGGCGTAAATTACTACAGCCTCACCCTTGACGCCTTGCATCTGCAGCGTCCTCGACTTTTGCAACGTTAGGGTTTACGTTTGCAGAAAAAGCTAATCCCTATCAATTACTCTATTGAGGAGGATATTAATGGCAAAATCAAGGAGCACTAGGAAAGATACTAAAAAGAAGCCGGCCAAATCAGCAAAGGAAAAGAGGAAGGCGAAGCGGGATAAGAAGAAAAGAAAGGGAACGGGGTGAGCCCTTGACATGTGATGTCTTCACATCTTAATTATTGTTTGCACAGAGAACCTGTTTGCGTAATGGTAATACCCGATGGCTTGATTTCTCATATTGTAGAAAGGAGGAGGAGGAGAGATGAGTGACATGAGACTTATTACCTGCATAGTGCTGAAGGGTAAGGGTGATAGCGTTATAAGTGAGGCAATAAACGCCGGTGCCCAGGGTGCCACATACTTTACCGGCACAGGAACCGGGATACGCCGGGCCCTCGAGCTTACAATAATCCCGGAAAAGGAGATTATTTTCATTGTTACCAAGGGCGAGCAGACCGAGATTGTTCTTGAGGCGGTGAAAAAAGGTGGCAACCTGGATAAACCAGGGGCGGGGTTCGTCTATGTAACCAAGGTTGAAAGTGCCTTTGGTTTTCTAGAGGATTACCAAAAAGAGTAAACTGATAATATCGGCCTTGCCCGAACTCCGAGGGATTTAGTCGAGGGTCCTAAATATTACGAACTTTTTTTCACCTGGTTCGGCGCTTACCTGTTCTAGATCCTTTGAGGCCAAGGCCGGCAGGGAGTGGGGCGTCGCCATCCACGTACTTCATGAAAGAGTCAATGGCTTGATACGCCTTTTGTTGGCGCGAGAGGGAAAAATCCCCCTTCCGGGCCGGAAAAGATCTTAATTTGTGCTAATTAAAGCCTTAGAACGGGTTTTTGGGAGACAGCATCATGGGTATGATTGAATGTCCCCAGTGTGGGGAGAAAATTTCAGATCAAGAGAAGTCCTGCCCGCACTGTGGGTTTAATGTCGGTGTTGCACGACTGGGACGGTTTTTAGAAGAACGCCAGAAAGAGCACCCGATGAAATACAAGCTGCTCAAGTATCTCCTTATAATTTGTATATTCGGTGTGGCTTTCTGGTTGCTTACGTGGAGGAATTGGTGAACAGTGAACAGTAAGTAGTGAGCAGTTAGTAGTGAGCTGACTACTGATTGCTAATATAAAACCATCGAAAACAAAATGACCGGTACAAATCAGGGGCGGACGTTTGTTATCTGGGTGGTGTGCATTTTGACTAGCTGTCTGTGCGGCTGTATCGGTGCCCAACGCGCTCCTGAGCATCCGGACGATATATGTGAGATCTTTCGGGAAAATCGGGACTGGTACAAGGATGCAAGTGCTTCCTGCGAGAGATGGGGCGTTCCCATCCCGGTCATGATGGCCATAATGTATCAGGAATCGAGATACGAGGCCAAGGTCAAACCCCCCCGCACCACCTGCCTCTTCATCCTTCCCGGCCCACGACCCTCTTCGGCCTATGGCTACTCACAGGCGCTGGATAAAACATGGGAGAAATACAAGCGATTTGCAGGTAAAGGCGGAGCCGACAGGGATGATTTTGGTGATGCCATAGATTTTATCGGCTGGTATTGCAACTTGAGTCATGTCAAGTGCAGGATTGCCAAGACCGATGCCTACGGCCTGTACCTGGCCTACCATGAAGGTCAGGGAGGGTACCTCAGAAAGACTTACAAGAAAAAGAAGTGGTTGAAGGGGGTCGCCGATAAAGTTGCAGACAAGGCAAGAACCTACGGTAGGCAGTTAGCTTCATGTGAGAGGGAATTCAAAAAGCGTAAAAGCTGCCTCTGGCCTTTTTGAAGTAGCTTTGCGATCAGCATTCAGCGGTTCCGCCTGTGGCGGACCGACTACTGAACACTATAAAAAGAGAATAGGAATATCTGTTGAGAGTGCACATGAGAAATGACCAAAACATAGTTGACTTTGTAAGATATACGCTAGGATGCAGGTGCCCGGATGAAGTATTTGACCAGATTGAATGCCGGAATGGTGATAGTCAAACAAACATATACACGCGAAGTATAACCCTCGGAGGGCGGTTACTCATCTATATCTGGGAGACAAATGACTCATCCATTGTCGAAGCCGGTCTGCCGGCAATGCTGGTTAGCGGAAAGAATGAGAGAGACCGACGTGGCCTGAACAGGCTCCGTGTTGTGATAGCAACTGATGATGTTGATCACATTGGATCGATTGCACAGCGGCTATTCCGGGACCTTAGCGACAAGGACGAAAGAGTGCACCTCCATGTTGTCCACATGCACGATGTGGCCAACTTGATATAAGTTTGGAGAACGGGGAACCGGGTGAGGGGGTTTTGCTAAAAGATGATGGCAAAAGGGCTCGATAGCTCAAGAAGTCTGGGCTTTTCCTATCCCACTGATGTGTTTCCAAGGATGAGCGTTGCAGCCCTCCTGAAAAAAGTAAAGGTGTCGGCCATCCGGGCTGTGCCCTGCAAAATGAAAGAGAAGGTAATTGTGGGAGGTGTGCCCGGGCTGCTTTTTTTTTGGGGGGATTTTCGTAACTTTTTATCTGATATGATTAGCGGTCAGAATTCAGCTATCAGATCTTATACGTTTTTCTGGGAAGGTATGGAGTGAGTGCGGGTTGAAGTAAAAAAGGCATCATATTTATATGATAAAAGAACGGGTCACAGGGACCGGGTTACTGTGCGCAGGGCCGCGGGTGCAGATGCAGAGTACGTGCGCGGTCTGAGCAAGAAAGTGTTTCACCAATACGGCCCTTATGAAGAAATAGTAGGCGGCTGGTTTGACTCAAGGAAGACCATGACCATTTTGGCTTTGATGGAAAAACGACCCGTAGGGTTTGCCATGGTCAGCCAACTTGAGCGTGAGTGGTATTCTCTTCGGGTATCTGAGCTGCTGGCCATTGCAGTGGAACCGGCAAAATGGAGACGAGGCATTGGCAGTCTTCTCATGAGTGAGATAGAGAGGAAGACCAAGGTGCTAGGGATTGAAACACTGATTCTGCACACAGCAGTAGAAAATCCGGCAGGCTTGGGACTTTTTAAGAAATGCGGATTTATGAAGTTTAAGATCAAGAAAAAGTTTTACCCCGAGGGCCAAGATGCCCTTATGATGTACAAGGGTATTGGATAGGTGTGGTGATTATGAAACGTATTCCAGAACCAGAGTTAATGAACGAGCCAGAGCAGGCCCCGGCGTATGCGCGGGCGGATTTTGAAGAACCGCATAATCAATTCGTTGAATTGTTTAAGAACAAGTTTCCAGAAGAGAAGATTGACGGCTATGTGCTGGACCCGGACTGTGGCCCGGCCGATGTCACAATCCGATTCGCACGCGCACATCCAAACTGTTTAATCCATGGTATTGATGGTGCAGAAGACATGCTCAAACACGGCCGTGATGCAATTGCTATTCAAGGCCTGGGGTCTCAAACAAAGTGGTTATGCAAAGGTCTTAAGTTGATATCAGGCGATCCAGAGGTCGGTTGATTTGATTAGGACCGTTCAAATCTATTGACTTTATTTGATAATCGCGGCAGATTTGGGCTGATCAAGGTCTTTGGTTATATTGCATGTTAGAAAAAAAATAACGGAGGAGTACGGTGATGCGGATCTATCTTTTTGTCATCCTTGCGGTCACGGCCCTTGTTGCAAACGGATGTGCGGCTCCCAAGATAAAGCTCTTTACCGACGCTGCAGACCCGCTTCAGGAGTTCACCCTACAAGGCACGGAAGAGGGCAAGGTGCTGGTTATCCCCATAAGGGGTATCATCTCGGATGCCCCGAAGAAGAGGCTGATTCGCACCAGGCCGAGCATGCTGCAGGAGATTGTGTCACAGCTCGCCCTAGCTGAAAAAGATGAAGAGGTGAAGGCGGTTCTCCTGAAGATCGACTCTCCTGGCGGCTCCACTACTGCGAGCGACCTCCTCTACCACGAAATCAAGGCCTTCAAGGAGCGTACAGGGGCCAAGATAGTGGTTGCCATGATGGACCTGGCCTCTTCGGGTGGCTATTATATCTCCCTTGCGGGTGATTACATCATGGCCCACCCGACCACGCTTACAGGCTCCATAGGCGTTATCTTCATGCACCCCAGGGTGACCGGGCTTATGGAAAAGATCGGCTTTGAGATGGAGGTGAACAAGTTCGGGAAAAACAAGGACATGGGCTCTCCCTTCCGGCAGAGTACAGAAGAGGAGCAAAAAATTCTCAAGGACCTGACGGATGAGCTGGGCAAAAGATTCCTAAACCTCGTGGCCGAACACCGTAAACTCGACCAAAAAGTCCTGGACAACGTTTCCACGGCCCGTGTTTATCTTGCCAGGGAGGCCCTGGAACTCGGGCTTGTGGATAGGATCGGATACTTAAGTGATGCGCTGTCAAAGGCCAAGGAGCTGGCCGGGCTTTCGGAAAACGCCAAGGTTGTGGTATATCGCCGCACCGAATACGCGGACGACAACCTCTACAATACCTCCACCACTCAGTACAATGGCAGCGGGTTGACCTTTATTGATCTGGGCCTGCCAGACTCCATCACCTCTCTGCGGACTGGTTTCTATTACCTCTGGCTCCCTATGGCAGGGCGCGACTGAGATCGCTTATCCAAGGCTTGAGGTAACAAATTGCTGTCATGGCCATACCGGAGGGAGGATGGAGAGGTTGTGCAAGCTGATGCGGAGAGTTCCGGGGAGGGCGAAGGGTAGGGGGTCGATAAGATATCGCCAGGCGGGGTGGAGGTCCTTATGACATTCAAGGCTCGAACTATCATCGGTTTGGTGGGGTTGTCTGTTGTTGATATAGTCATCCCCATCCCGATTGTCGGTCTGATCATGATTTTCGTGGTGCTCCAGAAGCCTCCCTGGTTTCTGAAGGTGGTGCGCGAGCTTTACGAGGTATAGTACCCTCTCTATTAAGGGATTGGCAGGGGGCATCCGTGAACATATGAACAACTGGCCTCATTGTTAATTCGAATACAGAAAACAGCATACACTTCAAGGAGTTGCGGGAACTACTTAAACTTCAATATGAAGGCGATAACAGTACGTTGACCAGGAGAAAGTATGATTGATCTGGTAAAAAAATTCTTCGGAAAGACCGCAAAGGATAGTCCTGCGGACCAGGGGAAAGAAACATCTCATGATATAAGTATAGCAACCTGTGCTCTTTTTCTCGAGATGGCTAATATAGACGGCGAGTTCAGCGAATCGGAGAGAGAAAGTATCCTCTCTGTCCTGAAAAAAGGGTATGATTTATCTGATGAACATGCTGTTGCACTTCTTGAAGCCTCGCATGAAGAGCTAAAAGGTAGTATAGACCTATGGCAATTTACTAATCTTATTAATCAGAATTACTCAACGGAAGAAAAACTTCAGATCATTGAAACAATCTGGAAGATTGCATATACAGACGGAAGACTAGATAAACATGAAGATTATCTGGCTCACAAACTGGCCAAGCTGCTTCGTCTTAACCACAAGCAACTCATTGAAGCCAAGCTGAGAGCAAAAAAATAGAAATAGAGTGAGGGCTTAGATCGTGAATTTGTGGATATGGAAGTGATCGGGCCATTCAAAAGTTTGATTTTGCTTAGAAGTGGTTTCAAAACACTTTTTCTCGTTTGTTTGCCCATTTTGGAAAGTTCTAAGTTTGCTCCGCTAAAATTGGAAAACTCTCCCGCTCCGCGGGATCAGACAGTTCCAATTTTTCGCTTCGCTTCACTAAGAACTTTTAGCCAAAATGATCAAAATGGACTCGCCAAAGGGTTTTGAAACCACGTTTAGGAACTTGCGAATTTTATAATAACTGAGGAGAAGGATGTTTGATGGCTAGTACAATTGAGATTCGCGGCATAGGGCAGGTATTGCTTGAACGGAGCAAACGGGCAAGGCATTTAAACATTTCTGTAAAGCCATTTAAAGAGATCAGAGTCGCGGTTCCGTATGGTGTGTCTTTCAAAGAAGCTGAAAAGGTTGCTTACTCTCAGATTCGCTGGATACAAAAACAGCTGGATAGGATGAGAGAGCTTGAAGATAAACATAAAGCCTTTTCAGAAAATTCAACCAAGATTGACCGAAGTGAGGCGAGAAAAAGGCTTGTTGGCCGACTAAATGAATTATCAGAGTTGCACGGTTTTACTTACAATAGAGTGTTTATTCGAAATCAAAAGACCAGGTGGGGGAGTTGCTCAGCCGAAAATAACATCAGTCTAAATATGAAACTGCTTGCGTTACCGGAAGAGCTGGTCGATTATGTAATCTTGCATGAGCTTGTTCATACTCGAATTAAAAATCACACCAAAGACTTCTGGATGAAGTTGGATGGAATTGTGGGCAATGCCAAGACCCTGAATTCCAGATTGAATGAGTACGACATGGCACTATGATAAGGGGCTACTCACACTGACGCTGATTGCTTACAAGATTTCTACTTCTTATAGCTTCCAACCGCTTGAAGGCGAAAAAGAGGTGAAAAGATGGCGAGGTTATTGTCGAGTCTGATCATTGGTTTGATGCTGGCGGTCATAGCTGGGCAGCCTGCAATGGCGCAGAGCGGGACCTCATTCATCAAAGAAGGGACTATAAATGACATCCCATATTTGAGCGGTGGCGTGGGATGGGAGGAAAGGATAGCCATTGGCCGCGTGGCCAAAGGTTATAATCTGAAACTGACCTTTGCCGCTTCCGCGGGGGCATATCTTTCCAACCTCATGGTGAGTATCAGGGACAGGCGTGGAAAGTTGCTCCTTGAGATGGAATCGAATGGTCCCTGGTTTTTGGCCAAGCTCCCAGAAGGACGATATAGGATCACGGCAGCCCTCGGAGATCAGAAGAAGATTCAGAGGGTGAAGGTGAGCGAAGGCCTCTCAAAGGTTATATTTAACTGGCGGGTTGAATAGTTTGATAATGCAGTACGAGCCGTAAGGGAGATATTGAACCTGAGATATTATCGTGTATCAGGTTTTTGACTAAGGAGGCATCGCGGTGGCGGTGAATCTGATTTCGAGTATCATGATTTTGCTCTTTTTGGCAGGGGGGTGCAGCTATCAGGGCTCCCACTTTGGTGTCAAAAAACAAGCCGTTTTCGTGCCCAAGGAGTTCCGCCAAACACAAGAAGCTGTCGAAAGAGCGGAAAACTCGCCTGGGGCCGAGTATTGCCCGGAAAAGGTTGCGCAGGCTAGGGAAAAGGCCAAAATGGGGGTGGAGCTCTATTGGTCCTGTCCTTGGATGGATTGTAGTCAAAGGGCGATGGTTGTCCTGGCAGAGGCGAGAAAGCTGGCCCAGGAGGCAGAATCATGCCATCCCGCCCCCCCAGCTCCAACACCTGCTTCCTTGGCTCTAAAGTCCACTCCTGTGGCTTCAGAACCCGCTCCTCCCACTCCAGAGCCGACTACTCCCACAGCTCCAGAGCCTGCATCCCAAGCTATAGAGCCCAGTCTTCCGGCACCAGAGCCAGCTTCCCCGGCTGCAGAGCCCACCTGGATCGAAGAGCCCGTTTCAGAGAAAAAGGTTGTGACACTTGAAGGGATATATTTTCTCTTTGACTCATATAGGCTCACGCCGGAAGCCTTGGCGATTTTGGATCAACAGGCAGTTATCCTGAAGGAACATCCGGAAACCAAAGTCGAAGTTGGGGGTCATACGGACAGCAAAGGGACAATATCTTATAATCTAGCCCTCTCGAAGAGAAGGGCCAGGGCCGTAAGATCGTATCTAATTTCAAAAGGGATTTCCCGGGAGCGGTTGATGGTGAAGGCTCACGGGGCGTCGCGCCCCGTTGCCTCCAACGAAACTGAGGAAGGCCGGGCCAAAAACTCCCGGGTTGAGCTGAATGTTCTTGAACTGCCAACTCTTGAGCGAAATGACTATAACTGGTTTCAAAACCCTCTTTCTTGTTTGACTGGAAAATAGGGCGAGTGACACCACAGGTCCGCCGAAGGCGGACAGGTAGCTTCAATCCTATCTTTGGAGGAAATGAATGAAACTTAGAGCTAAAGCACCCGTTCGAAGAGGATGGGAGGGGACCGGACACGTCAGTACTGATCCCTCGGTATCGCTCGACGGCAAACCTGTGCTAGTCATTGATGGTCCAAACGGCGGACCAGTGGAGCCTGCAGAAGCATATATTTATGGATATGAAATTCTTAAGGCGACTAGTGATGAACTAGACAAACTGCACGAGGGTGGTTACGCCATACCGTATGTAGGAAAATAGCCCTGAATTTAGCAATTCTCTCCACGCAATCGATTACCATATTTAAGGCAAAACAAAAGAGGCCGGTTTTCTATAGTTTTAATGAGGAGAGGTCAAAATGATGATCATGGGGCATCGCGGGGCGGCGGCTTTGGAGCCTGAGAACACCCTTCTTTCAATTGCGCGGGCCATTGAGATCGGGGTTGATGCTTTAGAGATCGATGTGCGCCTGAGCAAAGACAAAGAGATAGTAGTGATACATGACTCTAGCGTGGACCGGACCACCAATGGAACCGGTCCGGTTGGCAGTTATACGCTTGAGGAGATAAAGAAGCTTGATGCAGGCAAGGGTGAGAGAATCCCGACGCTTCAGGAGGTCATTGACCTGATAGGCAACAAAGTGAGGCTGGTGATTGAGTTAAAGGAAGAAGGGATAGAGAAAAGAGTTGTAGAACTGATAAAGAAGAACGGCTTTGAAGACAACGTCTATGTGATCTCTTTCTGGCACGAGGTCGTTAAGGCAGCAAAAGAGATGGACAAGCGCATCAAGACCGGTATACTCCTTGTGGGGTGTCCCGTGGACGCTTGCATAGCTACCAGGGCATATGCAGACGCATTGGTGATGAAATACAACTTTGTGAACAGGAAATTTGTCGAAATAGCTCACGAGGAAGGCCTGAAGGTCTTTATATGGAATATTGATGACGAACATCTCCTCGGGCCGTACGTTGATATGGGTGTGGATGGAATCGGAAGCAATGACCCCCGAGTACTGGTTGAGTACTTCAGGTAACGCACTTACTTCTTTTTACTAGTAGAAAAAAGTGAGGGGCGTTCCACTCCGTCCACTCATTGCGCTAACTGGCTATTCGAGGTAAGGAAACCCGCTTCACCTCGGCCTCCAATGCCTTTTGTAGGTATGCCGATATCGTTGGTGGAAATGGCTGTAGGCCTACGTTCAGTGGATCTCCTTACCCCTCATTGTTACAACATTTTGGCATAAGAGCCTTGGCACGCCGACGCTTGGTACAATTTGCAGGTGCAAAACTTGAGTCATTAACAAGAAACATTTTAATGACTGCTTATAGAAAGTTATGTTTGGGAACAGCATTGATAGTAGACAAGAGGCGAGGGGGCCTGTCATGAAGGCAAGTGAAGGACATATCGGCCGGGTTTTTGTAATACGGCTCGAAGATGGCGATGTGATTCCCGAATCGATTGAGCGTTTCGCGGCAGAGAACCATGTGTCCGTGGGCCATGTTGTGCTGGTAGGAGGAGTAGGAGGGGGGCAGGTCGTGGTTGGGCCGCGGCACTCGAGTGAGAGACCACCCGATCCGATGATGCTTCCCGTTGATAATGCCCATGAGGTGGTCGGGGTTGGCGTCCTTGCTCCTGGGGAAGACGGTAAACCCGTCCTGCATATCCACGCTGCCCTTGGACGGGCGGGGCAAACCATGACCGGGTGTTTGAGGCCAGGCGTTACAACCTGGCTGGTGGGCGAGGTCATTCTGTATGAAATCCTTGGCACAAAGGCGGCACGTGTGAGCGATGAGGAGAGCGGCATTGCTCTCCTGGAGCCTGGAAGCTTTTCTTAATGCTACTAGAACTGGTTTCAAAACCCCTTTTCTCGTTTGACTGGAAAATAGGGCAACAGTGACGCCAGAGGAAGAAAAACGGATTAGAAAATGGAACAATGAACTCTCCAGTGATGTTCGGATCACTCTTCTTGTGACAGAAGATAAGAGAAGCGGGGAATTTGGTGAGTTTTGTGAGAATTTGACGCGCCTTGCCCCTAAGATTGGTATTGTCAAAGAGGAAGGAGAACCCAAAGAGGCCCCAGCAATCCAGATCGGACACGCCGTGCGCTATCATGCCATCCCCCTTGGGACGGAATTGGAGCCTTTTCTGGAAGCTCTATCCATTCTAGACAAGAAGTCCACCCAGATACCGGGGTCTGTCCGGGATTACCTTGAAAAGATCGGGCAGACGGTTATACTGAGACTATTCGTTTCTCAGCAGTGCCCTTTTTGTCCCGTGACAGTACGGCAGATAATACCTCTTACAGCGGCAAATGAATTCATACGGCTTACTATTCTGGATTGTACCCTCTTTCCGGAAATGGCGCAATTAAACAGGATTCAGTCGGTCCCAACTCTCTTGTTTGAGGACCCGTTCCGTTGGACGGGTTCATTCCAGCTGGAAGAACTTTTAGAAGTTATTACAAACCGTGATCCTGCCAAGTTTGGCACCTCATCTCTAGAGAAAATATTAAAGGAGGGAAATGCTGCTCAGCTTGCGGAAATGATGCTTCATAAAAAGAAAATTTTCCCGGCGTTTCTTGATCTTCTAATACATAAGAAGTGGCCTGTCCGCCTGGGGGCCATGGTCACAATGGAAGAGATAGCCAGTCAGAATCGCGAACTGGCCGCTCAGATTATCGATCCCCTCTGGGAACGCTTTCACAACGTGGAGGATCAGGTCAAGGGAGATATTATCTATGTCCTCGGGGAATTGGGAAGGGACAGGATAGCCCCAAGGCTGGAAATGGTTTTAAATGGACAATACGACAACGAAGTCAAAGAGGCTGCAAAGGAAGCCCTACAGAAGATAACAAGGCCTTGAGAGGGATTAGCGAGACGTGGAAGAATCCTTGATGCAGTGCTTAGAATGTGGAGGGGAACTGACGATTTATCGTTCCTGACGTGCTGTCTATTTGTGCTGCAGGTTGTGCGGTGCGAGATTTCGTTTAGAGGAGTATATAGAATCAATGGACGATATTGTTGAGGAAAAAGTGGCAAATGTCCGCTGTGATAGGTTTTGAAAAAGCACAAGAAAGGGGATGAAAGGCTATGGGAAGGGTTGCACGAGTTACAGAAGTGATTGCCGGCTCACCCGTCAGCTTTGAGGAGGCTGTCAAGATCGGTTTTGAGCGGGCTTGCAAAACCCTTCGGGGAATCACAGGGATTCGCGTTCTTGAACAGCGTGTTAAGGTGGTTGACAACAAGATGGTAGAGTACCGTGTGAGAATGGAGATTATTTTTGTCCTGGAAGATTAGCTTTTATTCTTGTTCAACACAAAGCTACACTATGCTAGTGAATATTAGAACAAAGGCAAAAAAAGGAGGGGCGGGGAGAAGAAAGGGTGAGCCCCTTTTTCTTTCCCAACGTTGCAATTTTCTGTTTCAGATCAGTGAAAAATACTACACAGTCATAAGAGGAGGACTTTAAATGATTTGGTTTTTGTTTGTAATGGGTCTGGTTTGGATCATGTGCGGTACGCTAATGGTCTTTGCAACTCGGGTTATGAGAGAAGACTATTTCAGTAAGTTGCGGATAAGCGACCCCAGGATGTGGAGCCCACTACCGATTATTGTTGGGGTTCTTTTCTTGCTCTCCGCCTCTTCCAGCTCCCAGGTTACGTTCATCGTGGTTCTTGGGCTTTTGTCTTTGTCAAAGGGGTTGCTATTTTTCTTCGGACCCCGGCAGAAGGTAAAAAAGATGATCGACTGGTGGTTTGAGTCCTCGGATAAGATGTGGAGAGTCTGGGGTATTCTCTGCATGGCCCTTGGAATTGCAGTCCTGGTCACAATTGTGCATTAACCACCTCTGTTTGCAGTTCCTCGCTTGGCTAGTAAAGGCCCTGTCCGCCTAGGCGGACAGGGAGCTTCAATGCCGCTGAGATAAGCTTTCGGTTTGGCCCCTGCTCAAACCCTTCCCCTTCAAGGGAGGCAGACTATTGGAACTCCTCACCAAGAGGTATTCTGGTCCAGTTCAGGACTGCGTTACACTGCTCAGGGCAGACCGCAGGACAATGGTAGTATTTTTTTCGGACTAGATTTGACCGGCGTGCTCCCCGCGCACGAAGTGCTGCCGTAAGGCAGAACGCCGGTCCTTCATGGCGGGGAGGCTTCACAGTTCACATTCTTGCCTTTTTATTTAAGCCTTTCTTTTACCGCATATTGTACTGTAATCTTGTCTCTTGAGCCAGGAGCAATTTTCAAGAATGCAGGGTCGAGTGCCAGGTTAACAGTAATTCCGTCTGTTTTTTCTATATTATCAAGGGGAACCTTTTCTGTATAGACGGTTGAGATATTTTCCAGCATTCGATTCCCCCCTATTACTTCGATTTTTTCAGGATCAAGTTTTGCTTGTGTGAGGACTATATGCCGGGGTAACTTTCAAACCCAATCAACCTGAATAGGCAACTCTTTTTTGACCGGGATATCAAGAGTCACTTCCACAACTGGTGGTTTAACCCTTTTTAGAAAGACGCCGGGCGGGACGGTGATGTTTTCGTGTGTAATGGTAAAGGTATTTCGCCCAGCAACTGCCTTATTTAGATCTAACTTCACCTGAACTTGGTCAGGTCGAATAGATTTTATGAGAGCGCCTGACCCACTCAGATCAAGACGGACTGAATTTACAGATGTATCAAAAATCTCCATTCCAGGATCACGATTCATGTATTCTACAGGAATTTCAAGTGTAATCAGGGTATCCAAACCCCTTGAGAAGCTAAACCAGATGCCTATAATAAATAGAATGGAAGCCAGAGCTGCTACGCTAATTTCAAGTTTTTGTTTTCTTGGATAACTCCATTCTGTTGCAGTCACACCCACATGTTCCTGCAATATTTCTGCGAGCTTCTCCTTTCGGTCTATCACACTCACGTCTGGACCCTTGGCCACAAGCACATTTCCTCTTTCCTCGGATACTACTACGATCAAAGCATCTGTATTTTCAGCTAATCCAGCTGCTGCCCTGTGGCGAGTACCGTAATATGAAGGAAGGTCCTTTCGATATGATAGCGGAAGGATAACCCCAACCTCTGCAATCTGATCGCCATCGATTATAGCTGCACCGTCATGGACAGGGTTGTCATGCCAGAATATGCTCATTATCATTTCTTTGGATACCAATCCACGCCAGGGTATTCCACTTTGGACCAGCTCGGTTAGATCTTCTTTCCCGGGAAAAACAATCAGGGCCCCGCTGCGTCTTCGAGCCAGCTCAAAAGCACTTTCCACTATTAGTTCTATGGGAGTAGTAACTGCTTTGTGGGAGAATCCCCAGAGAATAGCCTTTAGATTTCTTGCCTGAAGGACTGAACGGATTTCATTTCTGAAGACAACAATTATGATAAGCGCGGCCAGCGCAGTAATTCCCTGAATTCCCCAACTGGTTACAATTAACCCCAAAGAAGCGGCTGCCCTTTGAAAAAACCAAAGGAGAGCAATCCCGATAAGAACACGGAAGACATTGGTCCCTCTGAAAAGGATATAAAGGCGAAAGAGGATATAGCTACTTAATGTGATATCAAAGATATCTTGCCATCGAATGTTCAAAAAAAAGTGCAAGAGATTATCCATAGCCAATCAATCCGTGATGCTGAACCTCAAAACATGAAGAGTATTCCCTTCCTGGTCAGTTATTTCTAGACGCCAAGGACCTTTATCAGCCTCTCTAAGCTGAATGCCGCTAAATGTTGACCAACGAGGGGGTTGAAGGAAGAGCTTTATCTTGGTGCTAAGCTTGTCCCTGTGAAACCAGTTATGGTAAATAAACGTTTTTTCAGGCACAGGATCAAATGATGTGAAACAGGAAACCCTGCCGATCCCAATGGAGAAAACGATTGCCCGGTTCTGGGGGGTGTAGTCTTTTATTTCTTCACACATTACTGTTTCCACTAGCGTCAACGTTTTGAGAGGTGAGGCAGACAAAGAATCTCGATTCTCTTGCGGGAGTGTATGTGAAGGGACGAAAAAATCGATAAAAAGGAGTACACAAAGGAATACAAACGATTTGTATCTCATTTCAATGCGGCTGACTGTATAACAACACCCAAGTTTGCGTAAATCCCCCGGATTTGTCTGTTCCAAGGGGCTCAGCACCCACGTTCAATGGGCCCTAAAGCCTAAAATATCTGATATTTCAATTTTTTTCAAGTGAAAACAAACAGTTTTTGTCTGGATTCTCCACCACCTTTTGTGCGATCCGGTGCCCAGAACTCTTTTCCACCACGTTTTTTGCCTTTTAGTCGTTTCCAAAACTCATCGGCTATGCCGATGGTATAGTATACGCAGCCACTACAGGCGCAATACCACGATCACACCGATCGATTAAGAAGATTTTCTGCGTATTCCCTCCGTCAGCTCTCCTGTCAAGCAAAAACTGCATATACACTACCGCGACAGGTTTGTTGCCGAGTTTCTCACCACAAGCACATTTCGTACCCAATCATTATACCACACTAAGGGAATCACCAATCATCCCTTGTCCACAAGGTTCAGAGTTGACGGGCAAAAGATTAATGAAGCCGTGCCTCTTATTTAGACCAAAAACACCTTAACCCCAACAAGATAGATGAGGGCAGAGGCTTCAAAAACCGTCTCGTTCGCGGATCTGTAACCATTTTGACTTTCCGTTTTTTTGGTGTTATATTAATACGTTTAATATGAGAGAATCTTCAATTCAGTGTCTAGAATGCGGTGGGAGCCTGTCGATTCGTCGATCCTGACGCGCTGTCTATTTGTGCTGTAGGTCGTGCGGCGCACAATTTCGTTTAGAGCAATATCTGGAATCGATGGACGATGCTGTTGAGGACGAAGTGGCAAGTGAGCCGTGTGACAGGTTTTGATTGGAGTCACAATGTCGGGATGAGGCCCGGTTCGCGGTTCAGGATTCTTGGAGGCTACAGAAAATAATAACTATGCTTAAAAAAGTTCTGATTCTTGTTGTTTTGGCTGTAGTTTGGATATTTTTGTTTGCTTTCGGGTGCCAGAAAAAAGAAGAGACAGAGACGGCTCAAAACGTGCCAGGGACACCAATTGAAACAGGCAAAAACCAAATGCCTTCCAACATCGGAATGGAATACCCCAAAGAAATGTTGGAAGCAATACAGAAGTCGAAGGATAAAATATCTGAATCAGCCCCGGTAAAGAAAGGCCATGTGCCAGTTGTCGTACCCGCTGACGTCCAGAGTAAATGGAAGGCTGTCGTAATAGAGGTTGCCAATAAACAGACGAATGACCAAAAAGATTATGTGGTTGATATTAGCCAAGGCTTCACCATTCCTAACACCAAGATAAAACTTAATGTAGTGGCTTTTCTACCCGATTTTTCTATGTCCGCCAAGGGGATAACTTCTCGCTCAAATGAGCTTAGAAACCCTGCTGCCAAGGTAGTCATCTACGAGGACGATACAAAAATCTTCGAAGGCTGGCTGTTTCAAAAACTTCCCACGGTTCATCCCTTTGTACACAAAGTGTATGCTATTAGGCTTAAGGGCGAAAAATCGACCTAGAGAAAAAATCTTCGTCTTCCAGCTTTTTCTTCTTGTCGCCAAACTCGGACAATCTCGCGAATCTATGAATGGAGCAGACACCTACACAAAGAGCCTTAGAGCCGGTTTCAAAACCCTTTAGCGAGGTCCATTTTGACCATTTTGCCTAAAAGTTCTTAGTGAAGCGAGGCGTAAAAATTGGAACTGTTTGAGGGCGTTAGCCCGAGTTAGCGCATAGCTTCACTACGTGCTCCAATTTTAGCGGAGCAAACTTAGAACTTTCCAAAATGGTCAAACAAACGAGAAAAAGGGTTTTGAAACCACTTCTAGAAACCCGGGACCACTTTGTGAGTTCCGGGTGGTTCGCACTTATGGCTTCTGGCCTGCGGCAAGCATGCGATGGTTCATGAAGCCATAGTCACCTCTGCGCTGGTGGGGGAAAAAATTGGTATGGACATTGACCCGTTTAAACCCGGCCTCTTCCAGCAGGGCTGCAACGGTTTCGGACTCATATAGTCGGATGGAGTAAGTGGAGTCGCGAATTACCCCTTTTTCTTTGCTCACGACCATTTCGCGTGCATATATTGTGTTCCCCTCCATGTTGCGCTGACGATAGACCACGACATCAGTACCGATCTCATGCCACGCATTTGGATTGAATGAATCCTTGACCTCTGCTCCGTCGGTCACGTCAATCAAGAGCCAGCCACCTGGGCGCAGTACACGTCTTGCCTCGGCCAGTATTTGCGCATCACCAGTAGGTTCTGGGATATAACCGAGGGAATTGCCCATGATGAGGACGTGGTCAAAATACTCGGAAGGGAGCCCTGTGCTTCTTGCATCAGCCTGGACAAACTCGAGAGAATGATTGCACTCAGCCGCGCGTGTCCTGGCAAGATCAATCAGATACTGGGAATAGTCGAGCAGAGTGCATCCGGTAAAACCACGCGCGTACAATTCAAGGCTATGGCGCCCGTGGCCGCCGCAGAGATCCAAGATCCTGTGTCCGGGATGGAGCGGGAGTAATTCACAGATGAGATCCACCTCACGGCGAGTGATCTCTTCATCGCAAACCGAGCGGGCGTCGGTGAGGAGATAAACCTCATCGAACATGGTTTTCCACCACTCAGGGTCAACCTTGATGTTCATTATTGCTCCGGATTGGTTTCAAAACTGAAGAGCCCGTCTGAGGCAAAAATTGCAGGCGTACCGCCCCAGGGCTGGAGACGCGCAATTTCAAGCTCTTCTTCCTCAATCTTTACGATGTCATCCAGTTCGCCGGAGAGCCACATCTTCTCGAGGGTCAAGCAGTCAGACCATATGGCAGCACAATAAGCCTCAAGGGACTCGAGTTGGTGTGTGGTGATTACCCTTGGCCTCAGCGCGATCTTGATTGGGCCGAGTAAGTAGGTAAAGTTGTGATCCGTGGCCATTTTTTTCTGCATCTCAGCAACCTCGAAAAGCTCCCCGTATTCCATACCCAAAATCGCTTCGTTGATTCGATTCACGGCCTCGTCCACGCTCACGTCAGAACGAAGCACGGCCAACGGCTGAACTCCGCCGCCGCTTCCTACGTTCGTTGGCACTCCACCAAACCGGCTCAAGAATCCGAACAGTCCTTTTGGCCCCATCAGGCAGCGGAAATCAGTCTGGCAGCGCTCTAAAGTAATATGGTTTTTTCCCGGATTCAATGTGGGGATATCTTCAGCCCATAATTCAAGAGGAATCTTTTCTTGAACGATATAATTCTCATCCTTTAGAGCAATAGCGACCGCTTCATCGGCGTCATTGTTGACAATCCCGACCCTCACTCCCTTGCCAGAATAACCTCTCTCGGGCTTAAGCACCAGGTTGTCCCAGTGGGAGCGGGTCCACTCGATCAAATCGTCGATCTCTTCGCCCTTGGGTCCGCTGGTGCGGCGGGGATAAAATTGGCGTGTCCAAGGGGTTCGCTGCACGATATCGGCGTGAAACCGATTTTGATGAGGGCCTGTGATAACTTCGAACATGCTCTTGACATTTATCGGTTCTGTGCCTCGAGGGTTGATGACGCGCCTCTCTTGAACAGCCCGCAAAAGGGGGGTCAGGTTGTGCTTTCGGTGCAGGGCCAACAGCACGTCGGTGTTAAAATCAATAAAGATCACTGAAACAGGCTGGCCTTGATACCAGACGCGGCCTTTTTTTAGTTCCAGTTCATGCGGAGCGATCAGTACCCCCGAGATACCCTCGAAGGTGTGGAGAAGTTCGGCCAGGTTCCTGTTTTCGGTTACGCTTTCCAAGGTCTCTTCTTCAGCCACCACCGCAATCAGCCCTGGATTGCTCCCCTCCCTGGCTTGGTGTGATTGAACGAGCATCTCCGCAAACCCGTTCACCGGAAATAAGAGTGGATGGTCAAAGTCGAGGTCAACCGTGATAGGACGAATTCGATTGAGCCTCAGCCATACGGCCTTACCTATGATTTGCGTGATGCGCTGATAGTCCCAGCCGCCAGGGCTACCGAGGTTCCATTCCGAGTGATATCCAAAAAAGTCTTTCAATCGCTTCTACCTTTTATCTTTTATGCGATATGCGATTTGCAATGGAAAATCTCATATCCCACATCCCATATCGCACATCCAGCACCCAGCGTCTGTATCTAGCAACCCCAAATTCTTTTTCATGAATGCTATAGTCAATTTATCTCATGACAGTTCGCTGGGTGCAAGGTTTTAAATCGTTTTTCAATCAGATGAAACGGGAGTTCTCCTCCTTCCAATAGTTGTTTGTGAAACTGATCTCGTCCCATTAGGGGGCCATAGGTCTCTCTCAATCTCATGATTTCATAACGGCCCAAACTATAACACAATTGATAGCCAGGATTAAGCCTGAAATGATCTATCTGGTATTTGGCCTCTTCAGTGCCAAATCCAGCAGTCGTCACCAATCTCACGGCGTCTTCTCTGTCGAGCATACCTGTGGTCAAACCGACGTCGATTTGACATCGTGCTGCCCTCCATAGCCTTCGCTTGTAATCGACCAAGTAATCCATTGGAGTATTAACATAACCATACTCGGCCAAGAGTGATTCGGCATAGTACGCCCAACCTTCGTAAAAAAGAGGTGATTCGATTTGACGTCGTACTGGGTTTTTCAGCTTCCTTCGAACAGTATCCAACAGATGGTGCCCTGGGAAAGTCTCATGGGCAGCAAGGAATTTGTATTCGCGATGAAGCCGCTTCTTGACAAGGTCTGCAGTTCCTTTGCCTCTCTGCTGTACTATTTGTGTTGTCATATAGAAGAAATCTTTTTCCCTGACGTCTGCGGTAAAGGCTGCGCTAAAAGAGGCTGAACTGCGGACAGATCGCAGATAAGTCGGTGTTTCACAAAGTTCCAGCGACGAGCTGAAATTAAGACCCTTGAAACCCTGCTCCTGGAAAAACCCCCCCAATCGTTCTATTTCTTGTTGATACAGGGGAATGGTGTCTGTTTTTTCAATGTCCGATGGACAGTACGCATGATACAACTCCCTCCATGATCTGCTGGGATCTATGGTCGCTTGAAGCTTCTTTAGATGCTCCAAGTTCTCATGCCATTCGTCCACCGCAATTTCGAATACTTCACGTGGGCTTCGGACAGACAGGAAATGGTTACTTAGTGTGGCCTCCAGAGCTGAAATAACAAATTGCTTGTCTGGAACAGGAGAAAGCCCATCCAAGAATTTTCCAAGACCTTCCAGAGCGGACCAAGCCTGTTGTAACGCCGTCGTGAAATCCAAAAAGCGATTGACAAAAGACTCGCTGATTTCAGTAAGGTAGTTTTTGCAGTCATCAAGCATAGCAAGTGCAGTCTGATGATAAGTCCTTGGCACGCTGTCGATATTGTTGATGGCTTGTTGCAGCAGGCGGGGGATTGCTTGCAAGCGGGCCAATGTCCTTTGTATCCGTTCTTCTGGCTTTGATGCCGGTTTTGTCAATGCGTGATCGAGCCCTATGAAAGCGATTTTCAAATAGAGCAAAGGATCATGACGCCACGATTTCTTCGTTTCTAGCTCTATCAAGACACCGGATGCATTCGCCTTTAATAGTTCAATGTCTATGCGCTTTTCGAGATCATTTTCATGGGCAGCCACGAGGTCACATTTATTTCGGAATTGTTTAAGGGTGGAGAGACACTGGTCGATCAGGTCTTTATCAAGATCATCTACCTGGTCGTAATAGCGGCTGGCTGCCTCGGCTCGAGGAAGAAAGTGGAATTCATCACTAGCACACATCACTGGAAATAATTTGGCTATGTAGTCAAAGTAACTCGAGGCTAATTCAATCAGAGGGTCTTTCATAGCAGAGCTCTAAGTACCCTGAGGGTGTGATGCAGCAGATGCAAATGTGAAAGCCATTTTGAGATATGATGGTTTATAACATATGAGGACTCGATTTTTAAGTTGAAAAGAGAGGCGTCTATTAACGACTGGCAATCAACCAAGATTTGTTCTCGCAGTTTCGAATGTTTTGCAGAGGCCCGAAAACAAATTTCTTGACACAGAGGAGATTAACTGTCAAAATTTGTTGACTTTTCTATCGTCAACACTCGGTGCCACCTGCGGGCTGACTTAAGGGGGTGTTTCTATGTTTAATGTAGCATCTGAGGAGACTTATCAGGATGGCCAGGTTATCTTTGAGGAAGGTAGTTCAGGGGACTGGGTCTATGCGATTGTGTCAGGTCAAGTGGAAATCTCCAAGGCGGTTGGAGGAAAGAAGGTTGTCATCGAAGTACTTCAGCCGGATGATGTATTTGGCGAACTCGGTTTCTTAGGAGGTTTTAAGCGGACAGCTACGGCCACAGCCATTGGCGAAACTATGGTTGGAATTATTGATCGGACATCTCTGGATGAGGAATTCAACAAGCTTTCTTCAGATTTCAGGACCATTCTCGGGGCTGTGGTGGAAAGATTCAGGAAGATGATCGATCGGACATGGAGTGAGACAAAAGAAGGCAGTTGAACCGCAAAGCGAGCGCTTGCTTCGCGGGTTTAGGTGCCCCGATAAGTGAGATAGTCAATTTTTTTATGGCTCCCTTTGGTTCCGTCTGTAGAACGAGGTTCTGCTTTGCGGCAGCACTTGTGAAGGCGGGGAGCGAGCCGGTCAACATATTGAAGAACCCTGCAGCAAGCTGCAGGGAATCTTCGACCGTAAGGAAGTTTACTATTTTTAGATTGTTTGCATCCCCTTGCTCCGCACGGGCATGCAAACTTAAACAAGGGCACTTCGTGCCTCTTTGTTTTACAGCTTGCAGCCGCTCAACAAAGCCATCTGCTGCGCAGGTGGTTATTTAGGCGCTCGCCCCCGTCCGCCTGCGGCGGGGAATGCGCTCGCTTTTGCGGTTCAAGACATTCCGTTCCTGTTCTTTCAATAAGTGCTTCATCTCCGCTCCATAAAAGAAAAAAACTGAGGGTTTTTTTGACATTACAAAAAGGCGCTTTTTTATATGTTCAAAGATTCTGAAAGCGGAGTAAAGGCCCTTGCCAGATTATCGACGCTGGTCAACTCCTCCCTCGACCTCATGGAGGTGTTGGACAATGCCATGAAGTATGTGGAGGTATTGATGGATGCTGAAGCCAGCTCGATCTTCGAGGTGGATTATGAGCGAGATGAGCTAGTATTCAGATTAGCTCGGGGCAAGGAAGGAGATAAGGCGCGGGAGGTTCGTTTATCAATGGATGAAGGTATTGCCGGCTACGTAGCCCATGATGGGGAGCCCCTGCTGGTGGCCGATGTCTCTAAAGATAAACGTTTCACCTCCCGAGTCGACGAATACACCGGCTTCAAGACGCGCAGTATTGCCTGTGTGCCCATTAAGCACAAAGGGCGTTTAATCGGGGTGCTGGAAGTATTGAACAAACGCGGAGGGGCTTTTGAGGAGGAGGATCTGGAGGTACTTACCGTGGTCAGCAACCAGATCGGTATTGCGATGGAGAATGCTCGTCTATACCAGCGCCTGCAAGAAGAATTTACCCTCACAGCAGAGGAACTCAAGAAGGCGCAGCAGAAGATTATTCAAGGTGAACGACTAGCCGCTTTGGGGCGGCTTTCCCAGGGTGTGGCTCATGAGGTGCGCAACCCGGTCATGTCTATTGGTGGTTTTGCCAGGCGGCTCAAACAGAAATTTTCCCGTGATGACCCTAGTTATAATTATGCTGAGATTATTCTGAAAGAGGCTGCACGCCTGGAAAAGATGGTTCGCGATGTTGAGAATTATACTAAAATGCGGGAACCAGAGTTCAGGGAAGTGAATCTTAAGAAACTAATAGAACTAGCCGTAGGAGAATGGCGGCAGGAGAAGACAAGTCCCGACATTCAAGTGAATCTTGACATAGCAGACGAGGAGACTACCTTCCCTGGAGATGAGGATCTACTTTCGTTGGCGCTCAAGAACCTGCTGCAGAACGCAGGGGACGCCATGACCGACCCAGGAGAGGTCTCTATATCAGCCCACCCGCAAGGACGCCAGATCTTCATCAAGGTGGCGGATACTGGAAGGGGCATCTCACCAGAGGATATCCCGCAAATCTTTGATCCTTTCTTTACCTCTAAGACTCAAGGTTCGGGATTGGGTTTGACCACTGTTCAACGGATCGTTATCGAACACAATGGTGAAATCAGCGTGAAATCCACCCCGGGGCAGGGTGCTGAATTCCAGATCCTGCTACCCCTTTATCCGGATGATATGCAGCTTAGCGAGTTTGAGGTACTGGGGAATAAAGAGTGAGAGTTTTTCGGTTCAAATCGACGAGTTGAAAGGATATGAAGTGCGTCACACTCGGTCTTTGATTCTCTTGGTTCTTCTTTTGGTTATTGCAGCATGCGTCCCAAGGGTAAAGCCGCCGGTTACAGCTCCGCAGGCTCTGACAAGAATTCGGCCCTATCAGTTTCCTGATTTCTCGGACGACATGTCATATAGCTCTCTGGAAACTGCGATCAATCAGAGCCTTAATTATTTGAAACGTCTCAACGCTTCAACACCGTTTCGTTTTGGGCCAGACACGTTCACCGCCTCTCACCTCATAAAATCGATGGAAGTCTTTCGCGAACTAATCAGAGAACCCCCCCCTGTTGACGAACTCAGGAAAGCCATTGAGACATCATTTTGGATCTACAGGTCTGTTGGAAGTGACGGATGTGGCAAGGTCTTGTTTACCGGATACTACGAACCAATCCTTCGAGGGAATCTTCACCCCTCAACTAATTATCCATATCCTGTCTACAGGAGGCCTAACGATTTGATAAGGATTAGCCTCGGCCTGTTCAATCCCAAATATGCAGGTGTACGAATCATTGGTAGATGCGTGAATCAAAGCGTAGTGCCCTATTTTTCACGGGAAGATATTGATTCCAAGGAACGTCTTAACCAGAGAGGGTGTGAACTGCTTTGGGTCTCTGATCGAGTCGACCTTTTTTTTCTCCACATCCAGGGGTCTGGGCGGGTGCTATTGGAAGACGGCACTGTGTTGCACGTTAATTACGACTGCAGCAACGGACGCCCTTACAGGAGTATCGGCAGATTACTTATCGATAAAGAGCAAATTCCTGAGGAGGAAATGTCCATGCAGCGGATACGTTCTTACATGAGAGATCATCCCGAGGAGGTCGAGCGCATTTTGAATTACGACGAAAGCTACGTCTTCTTTAGACTGGTTGATCGTGGCCCCGTGGGGGCGATTGAGGTGTGTCTAACCCCTGGTCGTTCTGTGGCCACGGATCTGCGCCTCTTCCCGAAGGCTGCGCTATCCTTCATTCAAACCGAGAAACCTTTGGTGGGCGAAGATGGTGTTATCGAGTACTGGGAAACCTTTGGCAGATTTGTCTTGAATCAAGATACTGGTGGGGCAATCCGAGGTCCGGGGCGGGTAGATCTATTTTGGGGAGATGGTCAATATGCCGAGACTACAGCAGGTCACATGATGCATGAGGGAACGCTTTATTTTATTGTGCTGAAACAGCTTGAGGAAAAATGAAGTAACGCTTCTACTGAAATGACCCCTGACATACAGTAATAGATATTATTTTGAACAAGTGGTTCATATTGATTGACAATTCTTCGCTAATCATTTATAGTCAATCTTTGATCGAGATTTTGGGAGGGGCATATGAACAAAGTGGATTTCATAGAGGCTCTGAGGGAGGAGACTGGGTTAACGAGGAGCAAGGCCAAGGAGGTCGTTGAGCTGTTTTTTGATGAGATGTCTGATGTATTGGCAAGTGGTGACCGGGTGGAGATCCGTGGCTTGAGCTCGTTTTATGTGAAGGAGTATAAGGCATATACAGGTAGAAATCCCAAGACTGGAGAACCGATCCAGGTGAGACCCAAGAAGTTGCCTTTCTTCAAATGCGGTAAAGAACTGAAAGAAAGGGTGGATTATAAAGAAACCTAAGAAAAGGAGGATACCGTAAATGAAACAGTTGAAAAAGGATGTGCAGGCTGTAACCAAGGAACTCAAGGCACTTGTAAAGAAGGCAGAAAGAGTGACAAAGGCGGTTGCCAAACTTGGGAAGGGTCAAGCTGCTAAGAAGCGTAAACCTAAGGTCAAGGCTAAAGCTAAAGCCAGGAAAAAGGCCCCTGCAAAGAGGAGAGTGGCTGCCAAGAAAAGAGTAGCCAGAAAGAAAGTTGCCAAGAAAAAAGTAGCCAGAAAGAAAGTTGCCAAGAAAAAAGTGGCTAAGAAGAAAGTAGCCAAGAAGAAGGTAGCTAAGAAAAAGGCAGCTGGTTTGACCGCCACTGATAAGGTCCTGAGGATTATCAAGAGGTCGAAGAAGGGTGTTGATGCTCCCACGCTG
>JAUWXJ010000209.1 GCA_030616425.1 Desulfobacterales bacterium
ATGAACCAGGCACACGTATATGTAGCATACAAGCTAACAAGCCTATTGTAACTGGGTCAGGACGGTTTGCCGAATATGGTGCCGTTGTGGGAGCTATCAGGCAATATCAGTGACCCGAACTCAAAAAAGATACCCCTTGGCTGCTCTTCTATAGCAATAGTGTAGGAAATTATGATACGAGACACTAGCTTGTAAAAGCTGTTTCTTTGTGCGGCATAAAGGGGGATACCAGCATGGATACCACCTCATTAATATTTTTCAGTATCACTGTTTTCGTTGCAGGTTTCGCACTTGCCTTCTGGATTCGTACCAGACTGACCTCAGGCAAAATCCAGGCTGCTGAGGACGAAGCCCGCAAGATCACGGAGAGGGCTCAAAAAGAAGCCGGCACTATCCGGAAAGAGGCCAAACTCCACGCAAAAGATCAGCTTTACCAAATGAAGGTCGACTTTGAGAATGAGACCAAGGAGATACGGTCAGAGCTCAAAGACTTACAAAGACGCCTTCTGAAAAAGGAAGAAAATATTGATCGAAAGTCAGAGCAATTCGAGCGCCGGGATGCTAGTATATCCAGGAAAGAACAACAGATATTTGACAAGGAAAGATGGCTACATAAGCAAGAAGAAAAATATAAGGCATTGATAGAAAATCAAAAAATACAGTTGGAAAAACTCTCGGGCTTGACAGCGGATGGGGCCAGAGAGCTATTGATCAAGGCCATGGAAAATGAGGCCCGTTTTGAAGGGGCAAAGCTTATCAAGCGCATTGAAAACGAAAGCCGGGAACAGGCGGACCGTGAGGCAAAAAAGATTATCTCAACCGCCATTCAGCGTTATTCCGGCGATTATGTTACGGAAAAGACAGTGTCGGTAGTTAATCTGCCCAGTGATGAGATGAAGGGCCGTATTATTGGTCGTGAAGGGCGTAACATAAGGGCCCTTGAAGCTGCAACGGGTATTGACCTTATTATAGATGATACCCCAGAGGCCGTTATTCTGTCAGGATTCAATCCTGTGAGACGAGAGGTGGCACGCCTTTCCCTGGAACGGCTGATCAATGATGGACGTATCCATCCCGCCAGAATAGAAGAAACAGTAAAAAAGGTCTCCCAAGAGCTGGACGCTGAGATACGGGAGACCGGTGAGCAGGCGGCCTTTGACTTGGGGGTCCATGGAATTCATCCTGAATTGATTCGGCACATAGGGAAACTTAAGTTCAGGACCAGCTACGGACAGAACGTATTGCGTCACTCTGCGGAAGTGGGGTTTTTGTGCGGTATCATGACTGCAGAACTAGGCCTGAACGTAAAGCAGGCTAAAAGGGTAGGTCTCTTGCACGATATTGGAAAGGCGATAGACCATGAAGTGGAAGGGCCTCATGCCCTGATTGGGGCCGATCTGGCTAAAAAATATGGGGAGTCACCGAGGATAGTCCATGGGATCTCTGCCCATCATGAAGATATTCAGCCCGCATCTGTTCTGGCGGTCTTGTTGCAGGCAGCAGATACGCTTTCGGGGGCTCGTCCTGGTGCGCGAAGGGAGATACTGGAAACCTACGTAAAGCGCCTTGAAGAGTTGGAGAAGATTTCAAACTCCTTCTCTGGTGTTAGTAAGTCCTATGCAATTCAAGCAGGGCGAGAGTTGCGAATTATTGTGGAGAGTGAGAAGGTCTCAGATGCAGAGGCTGTTCTGCTGAGCCGAGATATAGCCAAGAAGATTGAAGAGTCCATGTCATATCCCGGGCAGATTAGGGTGACTGTGATTCGAGAAACTCGTGCGGTCGAGTATGCAAAATGATAATTGTGCCTATCCTAACCCGGACAAGCCGGAAATCCGAAGCACGAAATTCGAAACTCGTACTCTTTTCAAGGCGTAAGCCGCAAACAAATCCGTACTGTTCTCAAGGCGTGAGCCGCAAATGCTAAATTTCCAAATGTTCAAAACAATAATTCTTCTCTTAGATATGGGCCCTGCGTTTATGTCATTTGAATTTGGAAAATTTGGTCATTGTTTCGGATTTCGATATTCGGATTTCGAATTTAACATTCTGATTCTCATGTGGTTTTTTGGGCACAAAGATGTTTTCTGCCAGAAAAAACACGAATTCTAGAACTAAGGAACTAATAGTAGCGGTTGAAAGGTGGACCTTTGGATAACGTTTTCGACGTATTAACGCAGCGTGGTTTTATTGAGCAGACCACTGGTGACCGGGCAATCTGCAACCTGCTCAAGCAGCCCATAACCTGCTATATCGGTTTCGACCCCACGGCTTCCAGCTTTCATGTTGGAAACTTAATTCCAATTATGGCATTGGCCCACATGCAACGTCATGGGCATCGACTCATTGCACTGGTCGGGGGCGGTACTGCTTTGGTAGGGGACCCAAGCGGAAGAACCGAGATGCGACAGATGTTGACCCCGCACAAGGTGAGTCAAAACGCAAAAGTTTTGAAGAAGCAACTATCCAGGTTTTTGAAATTTGAAAAGGGCCGGGCCTCACTTCTAAACAACTCAAAGTGGCTTAATCAACTAAAATACATTCCTTTTCTGAGAGACTATGGACGGCACTTTAGTGTCAATCGGATGTTGACCAGCGAGTCTTGTCGGTTGCGCCTTGAGACGGGGTTAAGTTTTATCGAATTCAACTATTCCCTGTTGCAGGCCTATGATTTTCTCCACCTTTATAGGACTGAAAATTGTGTTTTGCAGATGGGAGGATCCGATCAATGGGGAAATATTGTGGCCGGCATTGAACTGGTTAGGCGTGTGGAGAAAGCTGAGGCCCATGGCATTACTTTTCCCCTTATAACAACCACTTCACGGGATAAAATGGGTAAGACCGCTGAGGGAGCTGTCTGGCTCGACCCAAAACTCACGTCGGCATATCATTATTATCAATTCTGGATCAACACCGCAGATGCGGATGTGATGCGATTCTTGCGCCTTTTCACCTTCTTGCCCTTGGCTGAAATTGACGCAGCGCGCAGTCTAAAAGGATCCGATTTGAATGCAGCCAAAACTGTATTAGCTTTTGAGGCTACAAAGCTGGTTCACGGACAGGATGCTGCTAAGGAGGAACTGAAGGCCTCCCACAGCTTGTTCGGTGTACGAACCGTTGATCCACAGATTCTTCCCTCGAGCACCATGCCTAGAGACATAGGTTCGAGTGAATTGGAATCTATCCCTACAACCGTGATTGACCCGGATCGGCTGCATACGGGAATTCCCGCATTTGAATTGTTTGATGAGGTCAACCTTTGTGCAAGCCGTGGAGCAGCCAGGCGGCTTATCCTGCAGGGTGGGGCATACGTTGATGATAAGCGAATCGAAACATTTGATTCTTTAGTTGACGATAAGGGGTTGAATAAAGGAGAGATTCTGTTGAGAGCCGGCAAGAAACGGTATCATAGGGTGAAAGTGAAATCTAAATAGGAAAAGAATCAAAAAAATCGTTGACAAAGTATAGGAGCGAATGTACAATTTTAAGTCCTTCAGAACAGAAAGAAGGGAGCTTGACGGACCTGAAGTGGTATG
>JAUWXJ010000147.1 GCA_030616425.1 Desulfobacterales bacterium
GGTGATACAGTCATCGCCATTGGAGAAAACCGAAACTTGGAACGGCTCGAAAAACTTCTGAATCCAGGACGTCAAAGGGGATGAGCCACCCCAACTAAGAATCTCCATTGGCGGCGCCCTGAAAGCTGAATCGGCACTGCAGAGGGAACAGCGCCTGCATATCAAATTTTGTAGATGATGCGCTTTTCAGTGATGATGATATCTGTATAACGATCGTGGGGTTCCATGGGGATCTGGGGCACTATCTGGCACTCAAAGGAAAGAGCTACTTTTCTAGTAGTGATATCGAGCTGAGGAATGAATCGATCATAGAAGCCCGTGCCATAGCCAATGCGTCCTCCGCGTTCGTCAAAGGCTATACCAGGGATGATGGCCAGATTAACATGTTTTACTGGAACTTGTTTGCATCGCTGAGGGATTGGCTCGCGGATTTTACGATAACGTGGCCGCACATCCCTTTCAAGGTTATCAACCTTGAAAGGCACGATTTCTTGTTTTCCCCGATCAATCAAAGGTAATGCCACAATCTTCTCAATCTCAAGGGCCTTCCGCACCATAGGCTCAGTATCGACTTCACTATTATTGCTCATGTAGAATAGGACAATCCTACTTTCTAGAAAATTAGCGAAATCGAATAATTGCTCCATAATGGCTGCACTCTTTTCAGAGCGCTCTTTTTTCGAGAGGGCATCACGCTTCGCGCGGGTACTTTTTCTAATCTCAGACTTTTTTGCCTTTAGGTCTTCCATCAAGCATCTCCGTCCGCTGTAGCTATTTTGCTTGTCCCATAGCAAAAATATCGAATAAAGTCAAGTAATAATAATCATTGACTAAATTATGGGTGCATGGTAAAATTACCTACAAAAATTTTCTGATCGGCGTGAACTTGTAACGCCACTCATGGGCTTTCTCGAGGCACTAAGCCTGAAACCTACTATTCCAATATTCTAGTTGCTGGCGCATGCTGGAGATCAAATTCATTAGAAAAAATCTGGAATTGATGCAGGAATCGCTCCGCAAGCGTGGGGAAGAGTACGACCTTCATCCGTTTCTCGACTCAGACTCAAGACGCCGGGCCATCTTGCTCGAGGTGGAAGAGCTTAAACACAAGCGCAACACGGTCTCTGAGCGTATCGCCCAAATGAACAAGGAAGGCAAAGACCCCTCAAAACTGATAGCCGAGATGCGGGTAGTCTCTCAGAAAATCAAGACTTTAGACGAGGAGCTGTCCAAACACGAAGAAACCCTGCGTGCTATCCTGATGGAATTGCCCAACATTCCTCATCCCTCTGTGCCGACAGGCAAAGACAGCGAAGAGAATGTGGTCATCAGAAAGGTTGGTGAGCCTCGCTCTTTTGACTTTGAGCCATTGCCGCACTGGGAACTTGGGAAAAGACTCGGGATCCTTGATTTTGAGCGTGCGGCCAAGATTACAGGGGCACGGTTTGCCCTGTATATGGGACTGGGGGCAAGGCTTGAGCGTGCGCTGATTAACTTTATGCTGGATGTGCAAACCAAGGAGCACGGCTATCTGGAGGTCCTTCCGCCATTCATGACGAATCGCACCAGTATGACCATCACAGGTCAGCTTCCAAAGTTTAGTGAAGATCTCTTTAAGCTTGAAGGGTGGGACTACTACCTGATCCCCACCGCTGAGGTGCCGGTCACCAATATACACCAGGACGAGATCCTGGATGAGCAGGACCTTCCTATACTTTACGCGGCCTATACGCCATGCTTCCGATCTGAGGCAGGTTCTTATGGCAAGGATACGCGGGGACTGATCAGACAGCACCAGTTCAATAAGGTCGAACTAGTCAAATTCACCACCCCAGAGAACTCTTATGAAGAACTCGAAAAGCTCCTAGAGGATGCCGAGGTGATCCTCAAGCGCCTTGAGCTCCCCTATCAGGTGGTGGTATTGTGTACAGGAGACCTGGGGTTTTCGGCTGCTAAGACCTATGATATTGAGGCCTGGATGTCCGGAGAGCAAAAACACCGGGAGATCTCTTCATGTACCAACTTCGAGGATTTTCAGGCCAGACGGGGCAGTATCCGTTTTAGGAGGCAAGGGAAAAAGGGGACTGAACTGGTCCACACCCTGAACGGGTCAGGGCTGGCTATTGGCCGTACGGTCGTGGCGATTTTAGAACATTATCAGCAAGAAGACGGTACGGTCATTATCCCTGAGGCCCTCAGGCCGTACATGGATGGGGTGGAGAGGATAGAACCAATGGCCATTGGTCATTTGTCATTTGATATTTGATATTTGATATTTGATATTTACAAATGATAAATTTCTGTTATGAAGATCGAGAACTTCCCTGAAAAGGTCCAACCATATCTGATCCCTAAGGTGGACGGGCATGTCGTCTATCGGTGCCTCGAGTGTGAGGCAGAATACGACATCAGTCGCCTCCTCTATACCTGTCCTGCGTGCCAAAGCGTGCTCCTTTTGACAGACCTTGGCTTTGACCGCCTGAACAAGATCCCGCCGGATACATGGCACCAGATCTTTGATTATCGAAAGATGCTAAATATCCCGGCCCTCCAGGGTATTTATCGATACCACGAGTTTATTGGGCCGATCATCCCCCTTGATGCGGTCATTTACCTGGGCGAAGGACACACCCCAATGGTGGAAGCCAACCCCCACCTTCAACAGCTTGTGGGTGCCCGATTCTATTTCAAGAACGAAGGCCAGAACCCAAGCGCCTCTTTTAAGGACCGGGGCATGGCAAGCGCCCTGAGCTATATCAAGTTTCTGGTCAACTCCGGCAAGCTGTCGGACGTGCTGGCCGTGTGTGCCTCGACCGGCGATACTTCAGCATCTGCCGCCCTCTACGCAGCCTATCTTCAGCCTGGGGTGAAATCAGCCGTGCTACTACCGCACAAGAAGGTCACACCCCAACAACTGGCCCAACCACTCGGAAGTGGCGCGCTCGTATTTGAGATCCCGGGCGTGTTTGACGACTCCATGAAGGTGGTTGAGGCACTCTCTGAAGAATATAACGTAGCGCTCTTGAACTCAAAAAACGCCTGGCGTATATGGGGCCAGGAATCGTATTCTTATGAGATTGCCCAGGACTTTGACTATGACATGGACCACAAGGTGATCGTTGTGCCGATTGGAAACGCTGGAAATATCACGGCGATCATCAGCGGTTTCTTGAAGTTCCTTAAGGCCGGAATCATAGACCGGCTTCCCAAAATCATCGGGGTGCAATCAACCCATGCCAATCCAGTGTACCGGTATTACTTGGAACCCAAGCCTGAAAAAAGAGCGTTTGTGCCTGTCAAGGTCAGGCCCAGTGTGGCTCAAGCAGCCATGATCGGAAATCCGGTCTCCATGCCCCGCGTGATTCAGCTGGTGGAAACCTACAATAAAAAAGCAGGCAACCAGGCTATATTCTTTGCAGAAGTGAAGGAGCAGGCGATCATGGACTGGCAGCTCACGGCCAACCGGAATGGACACATCGCCTGTACCCAGGGTGGTGAGACCTTGGCCGGACTGGTGGACGCGAGGAAGCGCGGCATTGTGAGCGAAGATGATGTGGTCGTGCTCAATGCCACGGCCCATGCCCTGAAGTTTGCGGGTTTTCAGGAGATGTATTTTGAGAACCGGTTCCCCCCGGAATTTGAGATTGTGCCCAATAAGGCCCTTCAAAACGCCCCTCGGCTCGTGCGCCCTGAAGACCTAAATGTGGTCCCCACTCCGGATAAGCCCCTTAAAGGAAAAGATCTTGAGCGTTTTGTGAAGCGGACAGCCGAAGCCATAGCAAAAGAGTTGAATCTATCGACTCGGGATTCGTAATCCCACATCTTGCTAATCTTAAAAGTGAAGCCTCCCCGCCCGGAAGGGCGGGAAGGTTTCACATCATCTTAATACCTGGGTTCCTGAACCTCCTTTTCAATTCCGGCATCATAGGTATTATATTCTTTCTCAAATGCCTTTCGTCTCTTTTCATAATCCTTAAGCCGGACATTAAAGTCCTTCACCTTTTCGGTAAGTCTTGTGCGGGCAGATCGAGTCAACCGCTTCTTTGATGCTCTGTCAAGTTCTGCTTTTTCCTTCATAAGATCTTGGTACTCTTCCTGTAACTTCGCTTCAGTCTCTTTCAGCTTCTGTTCCAGGGTCTTTCTCTCTTCTCTGCTCGCATTGTAGCGTTCAACTTCTTTGTTAAATGCTTGTTGCCTCTTTTCGTAATCTTTAGTCCGTGCGTTATGGTCCATAACTTTTTGGTTGTGTTTTCTGTGGTCATCCGGCGTCAAGACCCTCTTTGCGGCTTCATCCAACCCCTCTTTTTCCATCATGAGGGCCTCGTATTCTTCTTCCAGCCCCCTTCCGGTCTCTTTCAGTTCCTGCTCACTCCGGGTTTCCTCCCCTTCTTTGGCCAGCGTCTCTATTTGAAGGAGTCCTTCTTCGGCTTCTTTCGCGGCCCTTTCAGGGCTCTCTGTTTCCTCGCTTTTTCTTTCGGCCCCTTCTTCCGGCGTAAATTGATAGTCAGATTCGTCGTATTCATTCACCTTTGCCCGCTGCTCAACAGGTACATTGGCGAAGTTATCTGTATAGTGGACCTTGCCTTCTTCGTCCACGTACCTGTAAAGCTCAGCCGACGCCATCGCACAGACCCCTGTCAATACCAGCACTATGATCCATTGCCAAAATCTCATGCCCGTCTCTCCCCCGAATAAACGACCACCTGCACAGCGGGTGCTTTTGTTTTACGGCCAAAGGTCGTGAAACAAAAAAGTCAAGTTTAACATTATGATTTTACAATAAAAATAGCTTCATTCCTAAAACCCTGCTCCCCTCTTGAAGAGGATTTTAGCTTACCCGTGAAATCCAATGCTATTCCACTGGGGGATTTTTTTCAACCCAATCCTTAAACCAATCCCCCAAGGCAGACCCCTTAACCTCCTTCCCCCGGTGGGTAGGAGATTTCTGGAGGATGGATAAAGCAAGCTAACGTGCTGTAACATAACAGAAATTTAGGGGGTGGATCGAAAAAGTCGTGCTATCACTAGCTGGAGCGGTGATGCAATCTACTCTGGCACAATAATTGCGTGAAGAATTAAGAGATAACCCAGAGATCCAGGTCTTGTTTCCTTTGAACAGGGCCCTGCTTCGGGACAGGGTTTTGTATTGAGAACAAGTTGGCAGATATAGCTTGAGAGGATGCAACAATTATAATATAATTAAACTATATGATATCTGAGAATCTTTATCCACTGGTGGATAATTGCAGAGTGAAAGCAAGTCAAGAAATTACGTTTGATCCAAACCGTGAACAAGGCTTCACCCTAGTTGAAATAATGATCGTCATCGCGATCTTTGGAATATTGACAACTATGTCATACCTTGGACTGCAATCTATCCTCCCTGGATATCGATTGAATGGAGCTATTAATGCGGTAAGGGGGGATTTAAACAATGCCAAGATGCTTGCTGCAAAAAGAAATCGCCAATACAGGGTGGTATTCAGCACTAATAGTTATGAATTGCAGAGTGGTGATGCAAGTTCTGGTTCCACGGACTGGACCGCAGATCTCCAGAGGGACTTCTCAGATTATTCAGGCGTCACGGTCGATACAGGTGCGACTAGTAATCCCGTCTTTAGCCCCAGGGGTACCGCATCTAACGTGACAATTACGCTGCAGAATGCCGATGACACAAAAACAATCACGATCTCCGTTGCAGGGAGGATAAGGGCTAGCTGATGGCTGCTGTTAGCACTGGAAATCAAGAAAGGGGTTTCACGCTTGTGGAATTGTTGATTTACATGGCCATGTTCTCCAGTGTGTTAACCGGTCTGTACAGCCT
>JAUWXJ010000137.1 GCA_030616425.1 Desulfobacterales bacterium
CCGATATCTCCCTGACAGATGGCCTCAAGCCATAAATGGAGGAAAGACCGGCACCATCCAGGCACTTCTTGTTCACGAAGCTGATCCATACTTTACCATGTTGGACAGTGCGGCTGTGGCCAAGGCCTTCGACCGCATCCCCTTTGTAGTGAGTTTTTCAACTTACTTAGATGAAACAGCCTTTAATGCAGACTTGATCCTGCCGAACCATCATTATCTAGAGCGATGGGAAGATCTTCCAACGCCTGTAGGCCTGCAAAAGCCTATACTCGGCTTGCTCAAACCAGCAGTGGCACCCCAGTTCGATACAAGGCATGTGGGAGACGTCCTGATGACAATCGCGAAGTCTTTGGGCGGGAACGTGGCGAACGCCTTCCCGTGGGGGGATTACCAAACCCTGCTGAAGGAAACCATGGGGGACAAATGGGGCACCCTAAAAGAACAGGGCTACGTTGAACGGGCAGACTACAAGCCCCCGGCATGGGAAAACGCCTTTGGAACACATTCGCGTAAGTTTGAATTCTACGTCACCGCGTTTGACCAGGCCGGCACGAAAATGAACAAAGGCTCTGACTATCTTCCCCACTATGACCCGGTAGAGCCAGAGGGAGATGACGCCACGTATCCGCTCATTTTGATACCTGTTGAATTGATGCGCCTGGCTGATGGCGCTGTTGGAAACCCGCCATTCTGTACCAAGACCTTGGAAGAAACAGAGTTGAAGAAGAACGATCTTTTCGTGGAGGTCAATCCTAAGACAGCTGCCAATCACGGTCTTTCCAACGGGAGGTATGCTACGCTAGAAACGCCCAAGGGGAAGGCGAAGGTACTTGTGCACCTGTCTGAAGGGATCATGCCAGAGGTAATAGGCATCCCCAAAGGTCTTGGCCATACGGCTTATGACGACTACCTTGCGGGTAAGGGTGTGAATGCAAATAGCCTAATAGGTGTTGTGGAGGACCCGGTCTCTGGCCTGTCTGCTACCTGGGGCATTAGGGCCAAACTGACCAGCGTTTAATGACTAAGAAGGGGTAACCATGAAACAGGAACATACACCGGGTAAGAAAACATACAGATACGGTATGGTGATTGACTTGGACAAGTGCACGGGTTGCGGAGCCTGCATGGTAGGCTGTATGGCCGAGAACAATTTACCCTTCAGGAAAGATAATAGTGACAGGTTGCGCAGTAACCTCTGGATGCGGGTTTATAAGATTTCCAACGGCCGTCCCTTTCCGGACGCTGACATCTCATATATTCCGCGGCCTTGCCAGCACTGCGAGGGGCGCGACCACCATCATGCCACCCCGTGTGTGTCGGTATGCCCGGCAACGGCCACTGATTACAGTCACGAGACCGGTATTGTGAGTCAAATTTACACCCGCTGTTTCGGATGCCGGTACTGCATGGCTGCCTGCCCATATCATGTGCGTGTTTTCAACTGGTGGGATCCAATGTGGCCAAAAGGGATGAAGAAGTATTTGAATCCCGACGTGTCTGTTCGTATGCGGGGAGTGGTGGAAAAATGCAGTTTCTGCTATCACCGGCTCCAACGGGCCAGAAACAAGGCATACGCAGAAGGACGACGTGAGCTTCATGAGGACGAATATCAAACGGCCTGCACCCAGGCCTGCCCTGCAGGGGCCATTATATTCGGAGACCTGAACAACCCGGAACACAAGGTACATGAGCTGAAAAAAAGCCTTCATGCCTTCCGGCTTCTGGAAAAACTCGGCACCAATACCAAGGTCTATTATGTTTCAACTAGGGGCTGGGTCCGGAAGGCGGGCAAGATCTATACCGGCAAGAAAGGAAGCGTAACCCACCCATAGCCCTTAGTTTTGGAAGGAGTATCTGTTATGGATTCTGCATCAGTCCCATTTGATTCTGCACTCTTCCCGGAGGGTGTCAAACGGTGTAAGCTTAAATGGTTTCTTTTGTGGATCGGCTTCTTGCACGGCCCTGTAATGATAGGCGTTATCGCCACAATCATGTGCTGGGGCCTGGCCCTTAATGTGACCTATCTGAACAACAATTACCCGTTTGGGCTCTGGATTGCCGCAGACCTCGGGGTCATAGCCTTGGGGGCTGGCGCCTTCTTTACAGGTTTCTTGAGGTACATTATAAAGATAGACGAGCTTAAGAACATAGTCAATTTTGCCGTGGTTGTCGGTATTATGTGCTATGCCGCGGCCCAGGCCATCCTTGGAGTAGACATCGGCCAACCCCTGAGAGGTTGGTTTATCTTCTGGCACGCAAATGTCCACTCCATGCTCACAGAGGTGGCCTTTTGTATCACATGTTATTTCATGGTGCTGTGCGTTGAGTATCTACCGTTGATTCTGGAAAATCGCCAGATTAACAAGCTTGGATTCTTCCATGGTATGGCACACCATCTTCATGAAACCATGCCTGCGATTGCGGCGATCGGTGTATTTCTCTCCTTCTTTCATCAAGGGTCCCTGGGTGGTGTCCCCGGTGTGCTCTACGGTCGGCCTTTTGCGTTTCGTGAAGGGTTCTTGGTCTGGCCGTGGACCTTTTTTCTCTTTATCCTTTCAGCTATTGCCTGTGGTCCGTGCTTTACTATCCTGATTACTTGGATTACGGAAAAGTGTGCCCGAAAGCGACTCGTCAAGAGAAATGTTATCGATATCCTTGCCAAGATCTCCGGCAGGCTGCTGGTTGTTTATCTTGTCCTGAAGTCCATTGATACCCTTTATTGGACTGTCCTGGCCGAAAAGGTAGGCGCTCCGGTTAGTAGCTTTTATGCGAATCAACCGTATGGTTATTGGGTGTTGATTACAGAGCTTGGAATCCTGGGTGTTATCCCGGCTATAATCCTGCTGAACACGAGAACGCGACAGAATGAGAACCTTTTGATTCTTGCGTGTATTCTAAACTGCGCCGGGATCTTTATGAATAGGTGGATTATGGTTGTGCAGGCGCTTGCTGTGCCGGTCATGTCCTTTGACAAGTTCATCAGCTACCATCCGAACTGGGTGGAATACGCGAGCACATTGCTATACCTTTTTCTAGGCGCCATTTTCATATCGATTACGTATCGGTATCTGCCGATTTTTCCTCAGGAGAAAGAGCTGAATCCACTATAGAAAAGGAAGGACGCTGCCATGTTTCCATTTGCATTCGAATGGGTAAACGATCCAGTACACTTTGTCTTCATGGGTTCGTGTTATTCTGTTTTGATACTCCTGGGTATCATTTTGCATTACTGCGGTATTCGTGCCTTCCTTGACTTGATCTGCAAAAAGAAAAATGGGCACGATGAGCATCACTGACTTCAAACTGTAAAGGATTTAAAAGCGAGGAATTGGAATATGGATCTTGCAAGATTTATAGGAATCATAATCGTTTTTGGCGTACCTGCAATTATTGGTGGAGGCCTTTTCCATCACCTCTTCTATAGCTGGCCGGTTGTGTGGATCTATGAAATATTGCTTGTTTTCTTGGCACTCAGAATCGCATGTAATGCTGCCGGGAAATGTGCGCCAAGTGGGCACTAATGTGCGCCAAGTGGGCACTAAACATGTTCATTGATTTGCCGTCTCCTTAAGATCTTTCTACAAGGAGCGGCCCACGACCAGGCTCCGCTTCACAACATCAGAAGCTAAGACAAAATACCTAAACAAAAAAAGGGCTCGTTCCAAACGGAACGAGCCCTTTCCCATTCAAATGTTATGCTGAAAAACTCGGACTAGCCCCCCACTTCCACCTCCACCTTCACCGTGGTGGCGACCTTGTAAAGAACTGAGATTATCAGGAACCCGGTTGCCCACACTGCCAGCGTGATTAACGCCTCAGGTACTGTAGGCCAATATTCAGTTACTTCGTGTAAAGGATTGGGTACAAATCCTCCCACAACCAAACCAAATCCCTTATCTATCCACGTTCCAATAACTGTCAACACACAGGCCACTGTCAAGATACCTTCATTTCTACGGCAGGCAGGAATAACCAGGAGGATAATAGCCGTCGTCATAAGTGCGAAAGCAAGCCACATCAGTGGAACGAGGTTTCCGTGCCCTTCAAGGCCGAAGAAGAGATAGCGGAAGTGATCCATGTGGCCTGGTATCTGACTGTAGAAAACGGTAAAGAGTTCGCACACGAAGAAAAACACATTCAAAATAAGGGCATAAGCGACAATGCTGCCGAGCGTTCGAATTTGCTCTTTGCCTGGATCGAATCTGGTTGTCTTTCTTACGATAAGACATAAAAGGATCAGGAGGGCAGGCCCGGCACAAAATGCTGAGGCGAGAAAACGAGGCGCCATAATAGCGGTAAGCCAGAATCCTCTCCCCGGCAAACCAGCGTAAAGGTATGCTGTCACCGTGTGGATGCTGATAGCCCAAGGGATGGAAAGATATATAAAAGGTTTGATCCAGTTAGGAGGCGGTGAGCCTTTTCGCTCGGCACTCAGCACATTCCACCCGATAAAGATATTAAGGAAGAGATACCCATTCAGGACTATCATGTCCCAGAAAAGGACCGATGTGGGTGTGGGGTGCAACATCACATTAAGGGCCCGAACCGGATTGCCAAGGTCTACGAGAATGAACAACAAACACATGCTTACAGCACCAACAGCCATGAACTCTGCCAAAATGGTAATCCGGCCAAAGGCTTTATAGTGATGGAGATAGTACGGCAGCACAACCATAACTCCTGCGGCTGCCACACCAACAAGGTACGTAAATTGGCCTATGTAAAACCCCCACGAAACGTCCCTGCTCATACCTGTGATGCCCAGGCCAACACGAAACTGCCAGAGCCACATAATAAAGCCTAGCCCCATGATGCCGAGCAAACATGCTAACAATATCCAGTATTTCCGCCCTCCAACGAACGCCTTCTCAAGCATAACTCACCTCACACGATATAATAGACATTTGGATTCGTACCAAGCTCCGGTTTGCGCCGAAGGGTGTAATGCGACCGCAACAATTGCCTCACTTCCGAGTCAGGGTCCTCCAGATCACCAAATACGAGTGCCGGCTCCTTACCCTTCTTTTTAGCGGCTTCCTGGCAGACCTCCACGCACGCTGGAATCTGGCCTTTGGCGAGGCGTTCTGCGCAGAAATTGCACTTTTCCACCACCCCTTTCACCCTTGTGGGAAATTCGGGGTTTGGCGGCTCCTTATCCTTACGAAACCTCGGAATCGTCCCCGCCCTTTCCCGAGGCCAGGGGATTATCCAGTTGAAGCTTCTTGCTCCAAAAGGACACGCCGCCATACAAAATCGGCAGCCAATACAGCGATGCATGTCCATCAGGACGATGCCGTCGTGCTTTCTCTTAAACGTGGCCTTTGTAGGACACACCCGTACGCAGGCGGGGTTCTCGCAGTGGTTGCACATCACGAGGAAGGGTGCGTGCTTATACTTCTCTCCGATATGTTCATGTTTCTGGCCTGGAAAGACATGTTTATACTCCGCATGCCAGATCCACTTAATCTCATGCCTTGGATTGTCGATTTGAGGCACATTGTGCACGCGATGACAAACCTCCATGCAGGCATCTGCTATTTCCTCATCTATCTGTTTCACATTCACGACCATGGCCCATCGTTCTCCAGTCAGGGCCTCCCCGGGTTTATATCCGACTGGCCTGTGAAACAGGTGCAGGAGTGTTTCAAAAGGTGTGAAACCGCCAAGCTTTTTGTCCAGCCACTCGATTGGATTGGCTACTGCAAGTGCATCGCGGACAGGCTTGGCTACTACCCCCAATGCGGAAATCCCAGCGATCTTCAGGAACTTTCTTCTCTTGATGCCCATCAGTGCTTCTCCTCTGGTTTTTCCTTTTTCTCCTTGGGTTCGATATGGCAATCCCAACAGTACGGTACTACTCCCGTATAATTGTGACACTGGTCGCAAAACTCAGTCTTCTTCGCATGACAGTCCGCGCTCATGCACGTATTCTGGAGACTCATATCATACTTCGCGCCATTAAAGGCAATATAAGACCTCTGGGCTACGCGGACACTCGAATCTCTCCACAGGTCCAACAACTGCATGTGCTTCACTCTCATATACGCCTTCGGCTCCACGCACTGCTTCTCTTTTACAGGCAGCTTTATATCTGGTTTTGGCGGAGCCGTTCCATGTGTATACCAGAT
>JAUWXJ010000197.1 GCA_030616425.1 Desulfobacterales bacterium
GCACCAAAGGATTTTTTTGATACATATATGATAGATGTCATGAATATGGCTATGAAGGCATGATTGCATGAAAGATATATTGGTAGATAATGACATCGCAACAAATTTTTTTGCGAATCCTTTAGAGCCTGAATATAAGAAATTTATTAACTGGCTAATTGAGGTAGGATGTTTAGTAGTTTGTAATCGACTGGTGAATCAGTACCATGCTACTTGTCAGCATTCACCGTCTCCCTTGAATATTATTGTAATAATAGACAAGCTGATTAGAGATGGACGGTATGTAAAAAAAGAGAACAGTGAGTTAAAGGCATTCCGTATCCCTAAACGAATATCTAATCGGCTTCGTTCTAATCAAAGGGACTGTGATATTTTGAAAACAGTTTTGCTTTCATACCGCAAATATGCGATCAGTGGAGATCGAAACCTTAGATATGATATAAACAACTATCCTGGCTATTCAGCTTCAGCTGTTTCAAGGCCTCAGGACATTTCGTATGCTTAAGTCCCAAGCCCAGCTCCCAGCCTGGAAATTGCTGCAATTTTGGTTGCAAATGCAGCTGGTTCAGCAACGGATCAATGGGTGAGTGGTTTCTCGTATTAGAAATCATAAATCGCTCCAAATCCGCTCCAAGGTAACGTAACCCCCTGAAATAAAAAAGGTAGGCAACCAATTACGAATCAGTTGCTCTACCCCTGAGCTACGCCGGCCTTGCTGCCCTTTTTTGTATGTGATTTACCTGCCAAAATCAAGGGGGATTTCTTGTAGCTTCGACCTCTACTTATCCCATTCCTTGAATCAAAGGACATAGTGTCATATAGGATACAGGATGTGTGACTGTAATAAGGTACAGACGATATTCTTCCATTCAAGCCTGTGGCCTATCATCCCCAGACCATTTAAAAAATGCGCAACAATGCGCATATTACACAAAATAATAGTTGCGCATTATTGCGCAATATGGTATGTTCCCTGATAAAACCTATCTTACTCAGGAGGCCATATGCTCTCTTTTACCCCCAGCAATAGAATAGAAAATGAACTGAAAAGGCTCCAGGGGTTATTTGTGGAAACATATAAAGAGCTGGAGGCCTTACCTCCTGACGAGGCGAGATATCTTCATCGTTTTGCCTTAATCAGCAATATCGGAGCCTCCACCAGAATAGAAAATGCAGTTCTAACAGACCAAGAGATAGAATGGATTGATACGGTCTTGAACAAAGACGGTAAAGTAACCGCGTTTGAGGAGAAGAGAACTTTTATTCTGGACAAGTTGTCAAAAGACAGAGAACGAAGCGTTGAGGAGGTGGTTGGTTGCCGACAGGTGCTGACAACCGTCTACCTGCAAGCGAATGAACTTTTCCCTTTAACGGAAGCTGTCATTCGAGGGCTTCATCATGATTTACTTCGATACCATCCCAAGGCTGCGAGTCATGCAGGAGGATATAAGACAGCGCCGAACCGAGTGGTTTCTATCAGTCACGACACTGGAGAAGAGCGGGTGGTCTTAGATCCCTCTCCTCCGGGAATTATCACGAGTACTGCAATGGCGGAGCTGGTAAAATGGTATAACAATACCATCCGAGAACACCCTTGGACCCTATTGGTTGCCGCTGAGTTTGTTTTTCGATTCCTGGCAATCCACCCTTTCCAGGATGGTAACGGGCGGCTCGGGCGAGCCCTTTTTATTTTGGCCTTATTCCAGTCAGATGATAAGTATTTATCTGGTATTACCCCCTATATCGCGATTGACCGTCATGTTGAGCAAAACCGCCCCCTTTATTACGCCGTCCTTCATAAATGCTCTGGCGGCAAGTTTCAAGCCGAACCGACACAGTATAAGTTAGAGCCTTTAGCCTGGTTTTTTATCAAGACTATGGAATCTTCGTTAGCCGATGTTAAGTTCTACCGTAAGAAATATGCCAGCCTACAGAAGCTTTCAATATCGGCTCTGGCCGTTTTGAACTGCTTTAGATCCAGCCCGGAAAAGCGCCTGAAGGTAGCTGATATCGTAGAAGAGACGGAGCTACCCCGCCGCACCGTTCAATATGCCCTCAAGACACTTACCAGCCAACACTTTCTCCAGTTACTTGGGCGCGGGGCCGGAAGCCGTTATCAGCTTGTGTTTTGATGTAGGAAGAATGGTTCACATCCTATCCCTGCCGCCCCCTTGAATCAGCCGACATAGTGTCATATAGAATACGGGGGGCTTCGCCCTGATTGGGATACTGGAGTGGTGGAGTGGATGGCGCAAATCAGTTGTCGCTGAAAGATGTGTGACTGTAATAAGGTACAGAATTTTGAAGACATGGACGTTTTATGAAACTCATGGGTCATTCTATTTCTGATCTGCTTGAGACGATCAAGCACGAACAGGGGCGGGTCAACTGCACCGGCCTGTCAGGGGCTGAGCGCGCATATCTCCTGACCAGGGCCTATCTGGGTCTTGAGCGTCCCCTGTTTGTGGTGTGTGCAACAGCCAAAGAGGCTGAAGTCATTGCCTCAGATATCCGTTTCTTTTCTCAAGACCATCACATCCCTGTAATCGAATTCCCATCGTACGATATTCTTCCGTTCAAGCCTGTGGCCTATCACCCCCAAACCGCGTGCAAACGGATTGAGGCACTTTACAGGATACTGACCGATGCCGAGCCTCCCGTTGTCATAACCACGATCTCCGCCCTTTTGCAAAAGGTGATTCCCAGAGAGGTGCTCTCCTGGTTTGCAGAATATATCGTGGCAGGTGAGGAGATTGATCGGGATGGGCTTGTCCAAAAGCTGATTCAGGGCGGTTATCAGGAGACGGTCCTGGTAGAAGACCCAGGGGATTTCGCCATACGGGGAGGGCTGATTGACGTCTATCCACCCCTTTATTCCGATCCGATCCGCATCGAGTTTTTTGGCGACACAGTAGAGTCGATAAGAACGTTTTCAGCAGCAGACCAGCGTTCGTTAAAGCCTGTGTCTGAAGTTACGCTTGTTCCAGCCGCAGAAACCGTCCTTGATCCATCAGAGATGGATCAGATTGCTGAGCGGGTTCGCAAGCAGGGCGAGGCCCTGGAGATGGCTGGTCTGCGTATTGAGGAGACAATAGAAAGACTCAGGGACCTTGACCAATTTCCCGGGATTGGAGGGCTCATATCTCTCATCCATCCCTCGCTTGATACACTGTTTGATTATTTCCCAAAAGAGGCCTTGCCGGTCCTGGTCGATCCCGGGGCGATCGAAAAACTGGCCCTTGAGACCGAAGAAGCCATAACCAAAAACTATCTTTCTGCCAGCAGTGACGGCAAATTGTGTGTGGAACCAGAAGCCCTGTACCTGACCTGGTCCGAAGTAGATACCAGGCTCAGCCATAGGCCCCACCTTGTTTTCAGGATGATTCCCGTAGGAGACACGGCTGGTGCGACCTGCAACCTGACCATTGAAAGGAATGATCTTATCACCCAGCAGCTCAGGGCTCGCGGGGAACCAGAGGAATTGTTAAGGCCTTTGGCAGACTGGATCGAGCGTGCCCGTGAAAATGGCCTGGCGCCGCATCTTGTGTGTGGGACCAGAAAACAGGCCCAGCGTATAGAGGAACTTCTTATGCCTTACGGGATCCATTTTCAGGTCCTGGACGCGTTCCCAGCGCAAGCCGATGCCGAGATGGCGCCATCGATTTGCCTGGGAGAGCTATCCTCCGGGTTCGTGTGGGCCGAGGGGGGCCTGGCTATTATAACCGAAGATGAGGTCTTTGGCTCAAAGCGCCGGCTTGCAAAGGCTGCAAAGAAAGAGGCAAGAAGTAGCTGGGTCACCTTTGAGGACCTGAAGGGGGGTGATCTTGTTGTCCACGTGGAGCACGGTATTGGCCGGTATAATGGC
>JAUWXJ010000019.1 GCA_030616425.1 Desulfobacterales bacterium
CCACACCCAAGGGAAGCCGGTTGAGGTGACGCAGAAGCTATTAGAAACCATTCGTGATGAAATGGGAGGCGAGATTGATATTGTTGGAACGGCCACGACCGGATCAGGTAGAAATGTGGTTGGGGATTTCCTGAATGCGGACCTGATCATCGACGAGATCACGGCCCACGCCAGGGGGGCTGTGGAGATAGATGCCACAATTGACACGATCTTCGAGATCGGTGGTCAGGATTCAAAGTACATTTATATCGCTAACACGTATCCCCTTGATTTTGACATGAACAAGGTATGTGCCGCTGGTACGGGGAGTTTTCTACATGAACTTGCGAATAAGTATGGCATCAATATCGTGGGTGAATTTCAGGAGATCGCCCTCTCTTCGGATCATCCCATAAAATTGGCAGAGCGATGCACCGTTTTCATGGAATCAGACCTGGTTTCCTATCATCAAAAAGGGGTTTCAAAGAATGATCTCATAGCAGGACTTTGCTATGCCCGTGTCTACAACTATCTTAACCGCGGTGTAGGTAAGAGAAAAGTAGGCCAAAGGGTCATGTTTCTGGGGGGGCCTTCTCTAAACAAAGGTGTCGTGGCGGCCTTCGAGAATGTTCTCGGTCGTGGTCTTGTCGTCCCTAAGCACAGGGAAGTGCTTGGTGCCTTTGGGGCGGCCATTAGCCTGAAAGAAAAGATGATTCGTGAAAACAAGAGGGGAAGTATATTCCGGGGATTGGATAGCGCCATAAACGATCGAATGGCTTATAACGAGAAGATCTGCCGTGCAGACTCCAACTGCCACAATCAATGCAAGCTCAAAATATACAATTTTGATGGCAGAAAGAGTATCTGGGGAGGCGAATGCGGTCGGTATGAACTGATCGGAAGAAAGGGCCCAAAGAGAGAGAACTACTTCCAATTGAGAGAGAAGATATGGCAGGCCCATATGTCGGGTGTCTATGATGAGTTGAGCGGAGAACGCGTCATGGAGGTGAATGGACGGCCGACCATTGGGATGCAAAGGGCGCTTTACTCTCTCCAGACCGGGGTCTTATGGGCACATTTTTTTGATCGACTCGGCTTCAGACTTATCCTGACCCCGCCCACCAACAGCCGTATCTCCAGTTTAGGGATCGAAGCCATGACCGCAGAGACCTGTTATCCTGTCAAGGTATCCCATGGTCATGTTAAGGAACTTATTGGAAAAACGAGGTACCTGTATCTTCCCTCCATGATTAATATGCGAACCCCAGAAGACTCAGAAGCCGGATTTTATTGCCCTCTTATACAAGCCAACCAATATATGGTTCGCGAGGCCCTTAGCCTTGATAAGAACTCCATTTTGAGTCCCATTATCCATCTAAAATATGACACCCCCACGCTGGCCCTGGAATTGGGGGAGCAGCTTTCAAGACGGCTGGGAAAAAGCAGGTCGGAAATAAGAAAGGCCCTGGAATATGCATTGGAGAGGGAGAACGGATTCATCAGGGCAATGTATGAAAAGGGCAAGGAAATCATGGGCACCCATAGCCCTGGAAGCCCTTTAGTTGTGGTCACAGGGCGTCCTTACAACCTGTACGATGAAAGGCTAAACCTGAGGCTCGGACAGAATCTGGCCAAGATTGGCCTCAGTGCGCTGCCCATGGACTTTATTGATCTCACCTCAGTAGACCTTTCTGATTTTCCTTCCATGTACTGGGGATCGGGGGCCCAGATTCTGAGGACCGCTAAATTCATACAGGGCCATCCCGACTACTTTGGTCTCCATATCACCAACTTCAGCTGTGGTGCAGACTCTTTTATTGAGCATTTTTATAAGTACATTATGGGAAGTAAGCCCTACCTCATTTTGGAACTGGATGAGCACAGTGCCGTAGCCGGTATGATGACGAGATTGGAGGCGTACAAAAATGTCGTTGAAAATACCATGCAGAAACTGAACCGTAATAGCGAGTTGTACGCCGGATTAAGGGTGGCCAGTTGAGGCAAAACATGGAAGCACAAAAGAGTGCGACTTTTCGATCCCTTTCTGAAAATGTTGGGCGGTTCAGTCTTCGGGATAAGACACTTTTAATACCCGAGATGAACAGAATAGGGGCTCATCTCCTTGCCGGGGTCTTCAGGAGCTTTGGCGTTAATGCTTTAGTCATGGAGACCTATGAAGGCCTTGATCTTGGCAAGGAGTTCACTTCAGGCAAGGAGTGTTTTCCCTGCCAGGTGACCACCGGTGACATCCTGCTTTTCCTGAAAAAGGAAAAGGAAAGCTTGGGTGACGACTTTGACCCTCAAAACTATATATTCTTTATGCCCGAGGCGGAAGGTCCATGCCGTTTCGGAATGTATAATAAATATCAGAGGATCGTCTTAGACTCTTTCCCTGAACTGAGAGAAGTGAAAATCGGTTCGATCACTTCAAATGATTCCTATGCCCTTAAAGGCATGATTGAGAAGGAACGGACCAGGGATTTCCGTAAGGCAGCCTATTTCTCTGTGGTGATAGGTGACATCCTAGACAGGCTTCTCTGGAGGATAAGGCCCTATGAGAGGAAAGAGGGTGCCACGGATGGTTTCATAGAGCGATCCATGATGACAATGGCCGATTCCTTTGAATCCTATGGTGCCAAGAAAGACTTTGATACGATTCTCGACAAACTGGAAAAGATCGTTGAAGATGGAAAAGCCCTTATTGACCCTGACATTCCTCCCAAGCCCCTGATAGGTATCGTCGGTGAAATCTACCTGAGAACCCATGTCCGTTCCAATCAGGACGTTATCAGGGTGCTGGAACTATACGGGGCTGAGGTCATCAATGCCTCTATTGCTGAATGGGTCGATTATACGACCTATGATAAGGTGAGGGAGGCCAAGGTGGGACTGCGGTTGAATCTTAAACAATTTCGTTTCGACAGGGTGAAATCTTATCTGAAACAGGTTCTCAGCTATGGGGGGGATCTCTTATACCAGCATATCAGACTTGATACGGTCTATAAACGGGTGAAGCCTTTACTTGACTTGGCTGGGGATCATCGGGTAGCGCACCTGGAAAAAACCCTTATTAAGCATGATCTCTATTCTTTCGAGTTAGGAACTGAGGCATGTTTGAGCATTGCTGGGATCATGGAATATGTGCATAAGGGCTATAACGGCGTGGTAAACATATATCCGTTTACCTGCATGCCGAGCACCATTACCACATCCATTATGAGACCCATCATGAATCGCGAGAAGATCCCGTTTCTAGACGCCCCTTATGATGGCACCTATCAGCCCGGCAGGGAGGCTGGAATAAGGACTTTTATGTACCAGGCGTATCAGCACTTCAAGAGACATGGGAGGAAAAAACATAGTTGACGGTTTACAAAAAAACAATAAATTTCTTAGTAATACAGCTATATTGATTTAAAATCGCTATTTTGAACCGCAACAGCTTTCTACTTTTCCAGTACAAAGTGAAGGGCCTGATTCTCTCTTGTGGCAGGTGGAAGGGCCTTGATCTCGCTTTCCTTATATCCTGACCTCTTCACCTGGTAATAAGATAAAAGAAATTCTACTGCCGTAAAGGTGTGTGGTGTCTTTCCCCCGGTATAGAAAAGATTATCCCGAGTTTTTCCCGCGTATATCTCAGCCCCGGAAGGCTCTGAGGTGATGGTACGACATAGAACAAAGTGGGGTTTTATTACGGTCGTCTTTGGGCCACACGCGGCGACAAATACTGTCCCGGCTAGGATGAGAACCGCACAGACTTTGATTGGTGCCACATACACTCCTTGATGAGAAGAGGGACTTACCCTGATGTGCTCATCGCAAAACCGAGCAAGCCGGTTTATGCCTGTCCCAAAAAATCTAATATCCACCGAATGAGATTAAGCCCCACAAGAACAAATCCTTCGGTGCGGGAGACACGAAAACCTGTTCGCATGAATACAATTACAAGCAACACCATACACACAAGTATATAAAGACTTTCCAAACCTGCTCCATCAATAGCAAGGGGACGAAGCGTCCCCGCCAGACCAAGCACACCCAGCATGTTATAAAGATCGCTGCCGATCAGGTTCCCAGCGGATATACCGTAGCGCCCTTTGAGTGCTGCTATTAGTGATACGGCAAATTCTGGTGCGGAAGTCCCTGCGGCCACTATGGTGACCCCAATCACCCATTCAGAAATGCCAAATGCTCGAGACAGGGAAACTGCCGACCAGACAAGGAGGTGGCCCCCAGCGACGACCGTGATGATTCCCAAGAGAAAGAGGGGGATATCTTTCCAGGTGGCATGCTCGTCTATCCTTTTTTTCTCTACGGGGCCTTTTTTCCAGAAGAGAAAACCAATGTACCCAGCAAGTGCAACTAAAAGCACAAATCCTTCTTGAGGGACTAGCGTTAAGTCCCTAAAAAAGAATACTAAGACAATCGAGGTGCCGAGGAGAAAGAGGCCGTCTCGCCATACAAGGACAGGGGTAGTTTTAATGTTTTTGATGATAGCGCATCCACCCAGTATGAATCCAAGATTAAAAATATTCGAACCAACCACGTTGCTGACCGATATATCTGGTAGCCCCCTCATGGCGGCATTTAAGGTCACTGCAAATTCAGGTGCGGAGGTTCCCATGGCAACTATGGTCAAACCAATTACCAGATCGGACATACGCAGTTTGTGGGCAATCCGCACCGCTGAGTCTACAAGCCAATGCGATCCTTTCCACAATAAGCCTGTCGATATTGCTATCAGCACTACATCTACTAGAATATCCATTTCATTTATTCGGATGCCTTAATGTTACATCTCGGAAATCCTATACGCCTATCAGCCTCTGGAGGGATGGAGTGTTGGGGCGAAGCCCCGATAAGTTCTGAACTGGCTCGACAGCCATGTGTAGTACTTTGCCTCCCTGGAACGTCCACGCTTTAAACACCCTGCAGCATAGATTAAACACTTTTTTCTCAGAGCCCCGACTGCCGCGGAATATTGCTTTGGATCCAGCAGCTCACTTTCGATAATCTTTTTCAGAGCATGTACACGATACCGATCCATGCAACCTCTTCTTGAGAGTTGATCTGGGTGTCCGCCACGTTTAATCACAAGCGAGTCCTCAATCAAATACACGGGAAACCGGCACGCGACCCGAAGCCAGAAGTCATAGTCTTCGCATACAGGCATTGTTTCATCAAACCCCCCTACTTCATCAAAGAGGCGACGCCTCATCATCGCTGCCGAAGGACTTATAATACACAATTCTAGACAATGCTCGAAAATCATCCCGGAATGCTTCTTATGCCGTTTCTTGGGGTTGACCCTAATGCCATTTTTTATCCAAACCTCTTCGGTCTGACAAATCATGGCGTCCGGGTGGGTATTGAAAAAATCAGCCTGGGCTGAGAGCTTTCCTGGAAGCCATAAATCATCGGAGTCGAGAAATGTAACAAGGCTACCCATAGCTCGGGCAATGCCTGCATTTCGAGCTGCACTTACCCCCCGATGGCCTTGTTTTACGGTTCTGGTCTGCTCATAGGATTCGAGAATCTTTAGGGTGTTGTCAGTTGACCCATCGTCCACCACAACTATTTCAAAATCATGGAAGTCTTGAGCTAAGACCGAGTCAATGGCCTCTTTGAGAACCCATGCGCGGTTGTGGGTGGGAATGATGACGCTTATTGTTGGCATGGATAGATTACCCTAAAACACAATGTATCAGAAATCTCAAACAAATTTTATTATTTTTTTTAAACCCATTGGACTTATTTCCTTGTAATAGCAAGGCGCATATGGTAGCGTTAAAAACAAAAACCGTGAACTCGGTGCGACACGGACGTAAATCCTAACCCCGATTTTCTGTATCATTAGATATAAACTCTGATCAGGAGCCTGAAAAGTGTTAAATGCCCTTCTGGGGATCATTTCTAACGATCTAGCGATCGATTTAGGGACTGCCAATACCCTTGTCTTTGTCAAAGGGAAAGGGATAGTCCTCAGCGAGCCGTCTGTTGTGGCGGTTCGTACCGACAACAGGCGCCGGAACAGGGTACTGGCGGTTGGAGCTGAGGCGAAGCAAATGTTGGGACGGACACCAGGTAATATTGTTGCCATCCGCCCTATGAAAGATGGTGTTATAGCCGATTTTGAAGTCGCTGAGGCGATGTTGCGTCACTTTATCCGCAAGGTCCATAACCGCAGAACCCTCATACGCCCCAGGATAATCATTGCGGTCCCATCTGGGATTACGCAAGTCGAGAAGCGTGCTGTTACAGAATCAGCTGAATCAGCAGGGGCACGCGAGGTATTTTTGATCGAGGAAACTATGGCTGCAGCCATAGGTGCGGCCCTTCCGATTACAGAGCCTACATGCAATATGGTTGTCGACATAGGGGGTGGCACGACCGAGGTGGCTGTCATATCCCTTGCGGGTATCGTTTACAGCCGCTCGATTCGGATCGGCGGGGATAAGATGGACGAGGCGATCATACAGTATATTAAACGAAAATATAACCTTTTGATAGGAGAAAGGACAGCAGAGCTGATTAAGACCACTATTGGTAATGCTTACCCTGATCCTGAAAACGCGGAGACCCTTGAAGTCAAAGGGAGGGATCTGGTGTCGGGTATCCCAAAAATTCTCGCCATAGATTCCGAAGAGATCCGTGTGGCGATTTCCGAACAGATCGATGCTATTGTTGAGACAGTCAAAATTGCCCTGGAACAGACCCCGCCGGAATTGGCAGCAGATATAGTTGACAGGGGAATAGTAATGACCGGAGGCGTTGCCCTTCTTAAAAACATGGATAAGTTGCTCCGAGAGGAGACCCACTTACCCATTACCGTGACTGAAGATCCACTTTCTACAGTTGTCTTAGGGTCAGGTAAGGCCTTGGAGAATCTTGAGATCCTCAGAGAGGTTATGATCCAGTAACAAAAAGTCTTCTTCCCATTGTGTCACGATTGGTCCACAAGCAAGATAGTCCTCTCACGCCACACACATGAGACATGTTTTCAAAAAGGTCGGTAAGGATTCTATGTGTTATCCTCTTTGCACTAAGCAACATTATCCTCCTTTCGATTAGCGCCAAGCATCCACATCGGTACACAATCATTCATAGAGTGGCAATGGCGGGAATAGTGCCCTTCCAGGAAAGCGTAATCAGCACTATGCGCTTTTGTCGCCATATATGGAGTCACTACTTTTATTTGGTGGCAGTCCGTCAGGAGTGCGATCAGCTGCAAGAAATCCTGGCCAGGGCTGAGATGGAAAAGAACCGGAGCCTTGAATCTGAGCTGGCCTGCCAACGTCTTCGGAATCTGCTGGAGATGAAGTCCGAGGTTTCCCACCGGATGCTCCCTTCACAAGTTGTAGGGCTGGATCCCTCTGGGTGGTTTAAGACGGTTATTATTAACAGGGGATCTATGGACGGCGTTTCCAAGGGCATGGCTGTGACAGCCCCAGAGGGAATCGTGGGTCATGTTATTGGAGCCTCTTATCGGTACGCCAAGGTGCTGTTGGCGATCGACCGCAGTAGTGCTATAGACGCCCTTGTTCAGCGAACCCGTTTTCGAGGCATTGTGGAAGGGGAGACCAGCGAGACTTGCCGCTTCAAATACATTGTGAAAAAAGCAGATATCAGGATTGGAGATACGGTAATATCGTCCGGGCTGGACGGTCTTTTCCCCAAGGGTTTGCGGGTGGGCGTGATCTCAGAAATTTCCAAACCCCTATCAGGACTCTTTCAAGAGGTGAGGATTCGACTGTTTGTGGATTTTGCAAGATTGGAAGAGGTGATGGTAATTCTGGAATGATACGAAGGGCCTCTTATCCAAACATCGCCTCAAGAAAAAGGAAAATGTGAAAATTTTTTGTCTATATTTGCTGATCGGACTCTCCACGGTTGTGGCAAAGACTACTATCTTAACGCTTCCCTTATTTCACGGTATTTTCTATGACCTACTAATTCCACTGGTTGTTTTCTTAAGCCTCAGTCTCCCTAACAGGACAAGTGTCTCAGTAGTTGTAATTCTTGGCCTTATCATGGATCTCCTTTCCGGCGGTATATTTGGCCTTTACCTTAGTATCTATTTCTGGATGTTTCTATCTACAAAAAGTCTGTCGAAGTGTTTTGATGTAGGAAAAACTATATTTCAGTCCGCTTTGATCGGTGTGTGCGTACTTGGACAGCACGTTGTGTTTTGGGCTTCAGTAGCACCTCCTTGGAAAGGGGCTCAATTGCTGGCCACGCAGACGGGCACTGTTTTGTTGCAGACCTTTTTTGCCGCACTTACTGGCCCTGGTATTCTTATGCTTTTGGGAAGGCTTGAAACGCGATTTCAGGCGCCCTCATCTGGCGCCGGCAGGGAAACGAGGGAGGTTGCAATCAGGTAATGGACAGGTATCTCACGGTCGACACTGATTGGTACAGACAAAGGGTATCCGGAGCACTGATATGCGTTATAGCAGCTTTTCTGATTCTTTTGGTGCGCCTCTACTATCTGCAGATCGTGGAGGGGACCGAATTCATAAGACAGTCCCAAAACAACTGGTTCAGAGTGCAGGGCATACCTCCGGAGCGGGGCCTCATTTTTGATCGCAATGGCGTGCTGCTCGTGGAAAACCGCCCCTGTTTTAATCTTTCGATCATACCGCGGCAGGCCAAGAATCCTAAAAAGGTAGTCTACAAACTAGCAGAGCTGTTGCACATTGCGCCTGAACCCTTGTTCGCAAGGCTCGCTGAAGCCAAGGGAGTACCTTCCTTTAAACCAATTTTGTTGAAGCGCGACGTTAGCCGTGACGCGGTGGCTATCATGGAAGCTCATAAGCTTGATTTACCCGGGATTGCAATAACAGTGGAGTCGACGCGTCATTATATTGAGGAGAAACTTGCCTCACATTTCCTTGGATATCTAAGTGAGATCAGTCCCGAGGAATTTAAAAGTGGACGCTTTCCTGACAACAGAATCGGGGACTTTATCGGAAAGTTTGGAGTAGAAAAGGCCTATGAGCCTTATTTTCATGGAAAGCGAGGCAAGCAGCATGTTGAGGTTAACGCCCTTGGCCAGCTCACAAGGGTCCTTAAAACCGATGAAGCGATACCAGGCAAAAATATCTATCTGACATTGGACATCGGGCTTCAGCGTACGACCGAATCATTACTTGCCGGAAAGGTGGGAACTGCTCTGGCCATGGATCCCTCTAATGGCCATATATTGGCGATGGCGGGTTTACCCGCCTTTGACCCCAATGCGTTTGTGGAAGGCATGACATACGAGTCGTGGAATGACCTAGCTTCCAATAAGTTTCGCCCGCTGGAGAACAAGGCTATTCAGGGACAGTATCCACCAGGTTCAACCTATAAAATTGTGACGGCAATGGCTGGGCTGAAGGAAGGTGTTATCACTGAGCGCACAAGACTTTTCTGTTCCGGGGAGTACAGGTACGGCAATCGCACCTTTCGGTGCTGGAAGCGCAACGGACACGGATCCATGAACGTTACAGATGCATTGGCCCAATCGTGTGATCTTTTCTTCTATCAGGTGGGTGAAAAATTGGGAGTAAATCGATTGGCCAAATATGCAAAGGCTTGCGGCCTGGGTTCGCCCACGGGTGTCGATCTCGACATGGAAGCAAGGGGCCTCGTACCCACCACTGCGTGGAAACTGAAGCGTATGGGGGTGCCCTGGCAGGGCGGAGAGACCCTTTCTGTTGCAATCGGTCAGGGGTTCAACCTGGTGACGCCTATCCAGATGCTTAACCTGATATCTACTCTTGCCAATGGTGGAATACGATACAAGCCATTGGTCGTTAGCCAGATCGTGTGCTCAGATGGCTCTCTTGTCAAGAAAGAGATGCCGGTCCCTTTGGGTGAGTTCTCTGCCTCGAAAAAAACGCTTCAGATCATAAAAAAAGGCCTAATAGATGCAGTCAACAAGCCTACCGGGACCGGGTGGATCGCACGTATCCCCGGTGTTTTTGTGGCTGGCAAGACAGGAACTGCCCAAGTAGTTAGGATGGAGGAAGACAACGACCAAAAGCCTGTTGAGGCCAAACCTCTTCATTTGAGAGACCATGCCTGGTTCATTGCCTTTGCGCCAGCCGAAGAGCCCACAGTAGCCGTGGCTGTGCTGATAGAACACGGTGGTCATGGCTCAAAGGCAGCAGCACCTATTGCGAGAGAGATGATCAGATCGTATCTTGGGAGAAATGAGGGATTGACGATTAATGATTGATCGAAGATTGTTACAACATTTTGATTGGATCTTGTTAGGTTTCACCTTGGTGCTTGGAGGGATTGGCATACTCACCCTTTACAGTGCAGCAACCGCCAATGCGGACATAACTGTGATAAAAGGACCTGTCTACCTGAAACAGTCTTATTGGTTTGCACTCGGGACAGGTGTGATGATTCTATTGGTTCTGTTCAACTACAGGTGGCTGAGCCGGTTGGCATTACCCATCTACTGCCTCTCAATCGGGCTGTTGGTTGCCGTGTTGTTCGTGGGGAAAGAAGTCTCGGGTTCCCAGCGCTGGCTTGTCCTGGGGCCGGTTTCGTTTCAACCGTCAGAACTATTGAAAATTTCCTTGGCAATTATGCTGGCACGATATTTTTCTGAGAGTGTAACTGAAAAAGGGTTTCCCCTCAGGGAGCTTTGGAAACCACTAATTTGGACGTTGATCCCATTTGCCCTAATTGTGAAACAGCCCGACTTAGGCACAAGCCTTATTGTTCTCCTGATAGCAGGAAGCATGACCATATTTGTGAAAATCGAGCGCAGATCGCTTTTATGCTTGACTTCAGCCGGTATTATTGGATCTATGGTCGCCTGGTTTTTCCTAAAGGAATATCAGAAGCAGCGGATCTTGGCATTTCTTGATCCACAGGGAGATCCGCTGGGCGCAGGGTATCACATTATTCAGTCTAAAATTGCGGTCGGTTCAGGATTGCTTTTGGGTAAAGGATTTTTAAAAGGGACCCAGAACGCCCTTTCTTTTCTCCCCGAACAACATACGGACTTCATTTTTTCAGTTTTGGCTGAGGAATGGGGATTTTTGGGGTCGTCTGTGGTCGTCTTGCTGTGTCTGTTCATGGTTGTATGGGGCCTGAGTATAGCGGTACGTTCAAAGGAACCCTTTGGCACCATTTTGGCCCTTGGTCTTACCAGCATGATATTTTGGCAGGTCCTTATTAACGTAGCAATGGTATTGGCGTTGGTCCCCGTGGTGGGTGTGCCATTACCATTGATCAGTTACGGAGGTTCCTCTATGCTGGTCACCATGGGTGCTGTAGGGATCTTGTTGAATATTAGCATGCGCAGGTTTTTGTTTAAGGAGTGACGGCTTCGTAAAAAGTCCATCTGCGGCGTTGCGCTTCATCCCCGCCCTGTTAAATTATTTAACAGGGTGAATCATTGCGACGTACGATAAGTACGCCTCATTCCTCAAGATTGCGCCTGACGGCTTGAAAAGATTCGCGCGCCTTGCATCTGGAGCTTTTTACTGTGTCGTCCATTTGATTTGATGACTTTTTGCGAAGTTGTCAAGGAGTGATTCCTTTATGAAAAAATCAAAAAAGGAAATTCAGACGTTTTTAGGGCCGGGAACCAGCTTGGAAGGAAAGCTCGCATTTGAAGGGACCGTGCACCTGGATGGCCACTTTACAGGGACCATAGAGAGCAAAGAAGGGATGATGGTTGTAGGAGAAAAAGCAGCTATCCATGCGGATATCTCAGTACACACAGCTGTGGTCTTTGGGGAAGTGAGCGGCAACATCCATGCCACGAACAGCATTGAGTTACATGCACCAGCGCGGGTGTTCGGTGATCTGTATGCCCCCACAGTGGTCATTGATGCAGGGGTGGTCTTTGATGGCAATTGTAGTATGAAACCCGAGGACATTGCTCCCGGCAAAACCATTGAGCTGTCCGAGTGGCAAACATAAATATAGAAAAGGAAAAAAGGAAAAAAACCTTTGACAAATTGGTTATATTAAGATATAGACGGGCAGTTTTTTCAACCAGCAGGTTTGGCAACTTCAAGAATTAAAGGCATTTACCCGAATGATTTGCCAAAACCCTGAAAATCAGAGAAGGGAAGCTCTCCATGATTTCCATTGATTGGACCGTGTTCCTCCAGATGGCAAACTTCATTGTCCTGATCTTTATAATGAACGCCTTACTCTATAAGCCTATCCGTCGGATACTCATCGAAAGAAAGAAAAAGATCCAAGGCTATGAGGAGGGTATTGACTCCCTTAAACAGGATGCTGTGGAAATCGATCAAACCTTTCAAACAGAGATTGGTGAGGCAAAAACAAAGGGCTTTCAGGAAAAAGAGGCCCTGAAGCAAGCGGGCCAGGAAGAAGAAAAGCAGCTCATCGATGAGATCAACCAGAAGGCACAAGCCGATCTGGAGGCTGTACGTACTCAGATTGTCAAAGATGCCGAGGATGCCAGGCGCGCATTGCAGGCAGAGACAGGGGCTTTTTCTGCGGCAATTGCTGAAAAGATATTGGGGAGGGCTGTGTCATGAGAGCCTTTAGGAAGTTGGGAAAGACGCGCTATGTGATCAGCCTTTTGGCAGTTGTGTCGATCCTTTTTACCTTTGGTTTGGTGTGGGCTTCCTCTGAAGGGGGTGGAGGCGGGATCGACAAAGGCAAGGACCTTATTTGGCGCACCATGAACTTTGGAGTACTTGCTGCCGTACTCATTTTTCTTTTGAGGAAACCGCTTGCTAAAGGCCTTGCATCTCGACGCCAAGGGATAAAAGACCGGTTGGACGACTTGGAGAAACAGAAACAAGAAGCGGCAAAGCAACTTGCTGAATATAAGGAAAAATTGACCCGTCTTGACGAAGAAGCTGAAAAGATCATAGCCCAATATATCCAGGATGGTGAGGCTGCCAAGGCAAAGATTATCGAGGAAGCAAAGGCTGCATCTGAAAAACTTCAAGAGCAGGCCAAGAAGAACATCGAGCACGAATTTGACAAAGCCAAGCAAGAGCTGAAGGCAGAGATGGCCGAGCAGGCCGTGGCCATGGCAGAAGAATTGATCAAAAAGCATATTACGGATGAAGACCAGGAACGCACTATTGATGAATATTTGACAAAGGTGGTGGTAGCCCAGTGATAAGCCTTAGGATCGCCAGAAGGTATGCCAAGGCTCTGTTGACTATTGGTAGAGAAGACGGCCAGGCCGAGACATACAAAGAGGAGTTGGGAGGTTTTGTAAAGCTCTTAGAGGAACAAAAGGAATTAGAGCAAACAGTCTCCAATCCATTGTATGATGCTGAAAGCCGGAAGAAAGTTTTACAGGTGTTGGTAGAGCGTTTAGGTCTGTGCAAGGTCATGGCGTCTTTCCTCCTGTTGCTATTTGACAAGGGTAGGATACAGTATGTGAAGGACATATATACCTTTTATGGAAAACTGACCGACGAACTCGCCAACATCGTCCGTGCCGACTTTGTGTCAGCCGCGGATCTTCCTGAGGAAACCATCGAAAAAATCCGGGCAGCCCTGTCTCAGAAGACAGGCAAAGAGGTGAAGATGGAGGTCAGCGTGGACCCTGCCTTGATCGGTGGCGCGGTGACCAAGATCGGGGATTTGGTGTTGGATGGAAGCGTTAGGACTCAACTCAAGAGTTTAAAAGAATCTTTGCAAAGGAGTGAGAATATCTGATGGAAATTAGAGCCGAAGAAATCAGCGACATTATCAAGGGTCAGATTCAAGACTATGACAAGAAGGTAGACGTAAGCGAAACAGGGACCATCTTGTCAGTGGGGGACGGTATTGCCAGGGTGTATGGCGTAGAGAAAGCCATGTCCATGGAGCTTCTTGAGTTTCCCCATGGGATCATGGGCCTCGTCCTAAATCTGGAAGAGGACAACGTGGGCGTGGCAATCATGGGCGAAGATTTCGAGCTCCATGAGGGCGACATCGTCAAGCGGACCGGCAAGATCGCCGAGGTTCCTGTGGGCGATGCGGTCGTGGGCAGGGTCATTTCTGCATTAGGCGAGCCTTTGGACGGGAAGGGGCCGATTGAAGCCACAGAGTCCCGCCGGGTCGAGGTTCTTGCGCCAGGGGTTATTGCCAGGCAGCCGGTCAAGGAGCCCATGTATACGGGCCTTAAGGCGATCGATTCCATGACACCCGTGGGCCGTGGACAGCGAGAACTCATCATTGGCGACCGCCAGGTCGGAAAGACGGCCATTGGGGTGGACGCCATCATCAACCAGAAGGGCCAGGATGTGGTCTGTATTTACGTGGCATGCGGTCAAAAGAAATCGACGGTTGCTCAGGTGGTCGAGGTGTTAGATCGACACGGTGCCATGGAATATACCACGGTGATATCTGCCTGCGCCAGTGATCCTGCGACCCTTCAGTATATCGCTCCTTATGCGGGTTGTTCCATGGGAGAGTACTTTCGGGATACCAAGCAGCACGCCCTGATTATTTATGATGACCTTTCAAAACAAGCCGCGGCCTATCGCCAGATTTCCCTCCTCTTGAGACGTCCCCCTGGACGCGAGGCCTATCCCGGAGATATCTTTTTTAACCACTCCCGCCTCCTGGAGCGGGCGGCTAAACTCAATGATGAATTAGGTGCCGGTTCCCTTACGGCTTTACCTATTATCGAAACGCAGGCTGGCGACGTTTCTGCCTATATCCCCACCAATGTGATCTCCATTACGGACGGGCAGATCTATCTGGAGCCGGCGCTTTTCTTCTCCGGTGTCCGTCCGGCCATTAATGTGGGGCTATCTGTCTCTCGCGTGGGGGGTGCGGCCCAGGTTAAAGCGATGAAGCAGGTGGCCGGCTCTTTGCGGCTCGACCTGGCCCAGTTCCGTGAACTGGAGGCCTTTGCAGCGTTTGGCAGCGACCTGGACAAGGCCACCCAGCAACAGTTGACCCGGGGAATGCGCATGGTGGAGATCCTGAAGCAGCCCCAGTATCAGCCACTTACCCTGGAAAAGCAGGTGACCATTCTATATGCCGGAACAAAGGGCTATCTGGACAAATATCCTCTGGATGTCCTGGGCAAATACGAGGCCGGGCTGTACCCGTTTATTGAAAGCAAGTATCCTCAGATTTTCACGGAGATTGCAGAAAAGAAGGTCATTGGCGACGACCTTGACAAGACCATGGCAAAGGCGCTTGCTGAATACGATGAGGAGTTCAAGGACACGATCAAGTAGTCGGTAATGGGCGATACTTGTGCATAGGGGTAAGGTATGGCAACACTCAAGGACATACAGAGAAAGATCGGAGCGGTCAAGAAGACGCAAAAGATCACCAAGGCCATGAACATGGTGGCAGCCTCCAAACTGAGGGGGGCCCAGGAAAAGATGGAGGCCTTCAGGCCTTATGCGAACAAGTTTGCCGAGGTGTTAGGAAGCCTGGCAGAACGTATAGGGGCGGATGAGGAACATCTTCCCCCCCTCCTAGCTCCACGGGAAGAAATCAAGACCGTCGATTTGCTCCTCATGACGTCTGACCGCGGGCTGTGCGGGAGTTTTAATAGCAACTTGATAGCCAAGGCCGAGGGGTTTTTGAAGGAAAAGGGGGGCGAAGGTGTTGAAACACGCCTCATTTGCATGGGTCGCAAGGGACGCGACTACTTTCGTCGTAGAAAGTACAACATTCTCAGCGACCACATAGGCATAGTGGGCGCAAGATTTGGCTTTAATGTGGCAGTCACTACCGGACAGGGGCTGATCGATAGCTTTCTGGGCGGCGAAACGGATGAAGTCCATATGCTTTTTTCCGAATTCGTGTCCATGGCCAGACAGACCCCTACCGTACAGCAACTGCTTCCCATAGCGGCAGTCGAGCAGGTTGAGGGGACTCAGGAGGCTGAGGATGTAGGGTATGTCCCGGAGCATATCTGTGAACCTCCGGCAGAAGAACTCATGGCGGAGTTGCTTCCCAAGCAAGTGTACGTCCAGGTATTCAGTGGCTTGCTGGAGACCTCTACCAGTGAACATGCTGCCCGCATGGCAGCCATGGACAATGCCACGAGCAACTGTAAGGAAATGATCACCTCGCTCACCCTGGTTTATAACAAGGCCCGTCAGGCAGCCATTACCGCGGAACTCATGGATATCGTGGGCGGTGCCGAGGCCTTGAAAGGTTAATCGAGCCTAAATAGTCTAAATAAGTTTAATAAGTATACGGGAGGTTGAGAGCATGGCACAAGAAATAGTGAATATGGGAACAATCACCCAGGTCATCGGCAACGTGATCGATGTGGAGTTTCCAGAGGGGGAACTTCCGCTGATCTACACAGCCCTATGGGTCAGCAATCCGGGGATCAGTGACGAAGAAGACAACCTGGTTATAGAAGTGGCCCAACACCTGGGTGACCGGGTGGTGCGCACGATTGCCATGGATATGACTGACGGGCTCGTCAGGGGGATGCCTGTAAAGAACACGGGCAAACCCATCATGATGCCTATAGGCGAAGCAGGTCTGGGACGGATTCTCAATGTCGTGGGCCGGCCTGTGGACGGACTTGGTCCGGTCGTGTCAGATAAGTATGCTCCTATTCACCGGCCATCACCATCATTTATAGAACAGGATACCACGGTTAAGGTGCTGGAAAGCGGCGTGAAGGTCATGGATTTGCTGGTTCCCTTCCCCCGTGGCGGTAAGATGGGCATGTTTGGCGGTGCTGGTGTCGGAAAGACCGTCATCATGATAGAGATGATCCACAACATCGCCAAGGAGCACGGCGGTATTTCTGTCTTTGCAGGCGTGGGAGAACGGACCCGCGAAGGCAACGACCTTTATCTTGAAATGAAAGAATCCGGCGTGCTTCCAAGGTGTGCTTTGATTTACGGACAGATGACCGAACCACCCGGAGCCCGTGCACGCGTGGCCTTGTCCGCGCTGACGGCGGCAGAGTATTACAGGGACGAGGAAGGCATGGATGTCCTCTTTTTTATGGATAATATCTTTCGCTTTACCCAGGCAGGCTCGGAGGTTTCTGCCCTTCTAGGTCGCATGCCCTCTGCTGTGGGATATCAACCCACGCTGGCGGTTGACATAGGAGAACTCCAGGAGCGGATTACTTCCACCGACAAGGGTTCTATCACCGCAGTACAGTGCATTTATGTTCCGGCAGACGACTTGACAGACCCCGCGCCGGCCACCACTTTTGCTCACCTTGACGGTACCGTGGTTCTGAACAGACAGATCGTAGAGCTCGGGATCTATCCGGCGGTGGACCCGCTCGATTCCACTTCACGAATCCTGGATCCTCAGTACGTGGGCGAAGAGCATTACCAAGCGGCTCGAGAGGTTCAGATGATCTTGCAGAAGTACACGGATCTTCAGGATATTATTGCAATCCTTGGAATGGACGAGCTTTCTGAAGAAGACAAGCTCACGGTTGGCCGGGCCCGCAGGATACAACGATTCCTCTCACAACCCTTCCATGTGGCGGAGGAATTTACCGGCCTGCCGGGCAAGTATGTGAAGATCGAGGAGACGGTCAAGGGGTTTAAAGAGATCTGTGAGGGGGTACATGATGAGCTTCCTGAGCAGGCCTTCTATATGGTCGGGCCAATTGAAGAGGCTCAGGCCAAGGCCGAGAAGCTCGCAGCTATTGAATAACATGTAAGTAAGGGTTAGGTGACATTATGGCAGGCAAACTCATGTTAGAAGTTGTGACCCCTGACAAATCAGTGGTTAGCGAAGAGGCCCAGATTGTGGTCGCTCCCGGGGAATACGGAGAATTCGGCGTCTTGCCTGGCCACACTACGTTTCTGACAACCTTAAAAACAGGGATGCTCAGGTACAATGACGAGGGCGGGAATGAACGGCTTGTATTTGTGAACGGTGGCTTTGCAGAAGTTATGCTTAACACGGTGACAGTTCTGGCTGAATCTGCCGAGCGCAGAAGAGATATAGACATTGAGCGGGCCAGGGTTGCTATGAAGCGCGCAGAAGAGCGGTTAGCTGAAGCGACCAAGAGAGAGGATGTTGATTTTCAGCGTGCCCAGGCCGCATTACAGCGGGCAATTGCAAGGCTAAAGGTCGCAGGGACCGGATAGATATTAGAATATACGAACTAACGCTGGGGCAAGTCAATTGACTTGCCCCTTCTTTTTTGGTAAAAATTAACATATGCAAGATGTAGCTGCCATCATATTGGCTGCCGGGGAGGGCACCCGCATGAAATCGACCAGGGCCAAGGCACTCCATGAGATAGCCGGGGTGCCTATGATCCAATACGTGGTTGAGACTGCCCTGGGTGTGGTCGACGAAGTTGTGGTGGTCATAGGCCATCAGGGCGAGGGTGTTCGGAAGGCACTCGCACCTTATCCGATGCTTAGGTTTGCGGTTCAAAAGGATCAGCTCGGTACGGGACATGCGGTGGTATGTGCCATGCCGCAGGTGCCGGCCAACATTCAGGATGTCGTCGTCCTGTGCGGAGATACGCCACTGATAAAGCCGACCACGATACGGGGCCTGATTGATAAACACAGAGCCAGCGAGAGCTATTTGAGCCTCTTAACAACGAAACTTGCAGAGCCTTTTGGATATGGGAGAATCGTTCTAGACGCAGAGGGGAAGCCCATACGTATTGTGGAAGAATCAGATGCCACCAAATCTGAGAAGAAAATTGTACTGGTCAACACTGGAACCTATTGTATCAACAAAGGTTTTTTAAAAAGAGCCTTGGCAGATTTGAAGGATGATAACGCGCAGGGTGAGTTCTATTTGACCGATGTAGTGGAACTGGCATACCGAGACGGCAGGCCCGCTGTTGTTTTGGAGGTCAGTGATACGATCCAGGTGATTGGTGTGAATACCAGGGAGGAGTTGGCCAAGGCTGAAAGGTTCGTACAGCAGACCATTGAGAGAGAAGGCTGAAATAACCTTGACTTTTCTTTTATGGCTTGTCTATAGTGACTTAGATGCGGTAGGCTGAACCCTAATATGGTATGCGATAACACCCCAGAGGACTATAAACCAAGCTTTGGTATCTGTGGACAGGTTAATCAACATAGAATTATTCGGGCAGACCTATAGTCTCAAAGCAAGTGGTCAAGTTTCGCAGGCCGAGGAGGTCGCAAATTACGTAGCAGAACACGTGGAAAAAGTCCGTGCTGCTGCCGAGGCCCCCAGCAAGGTAGATACGCTCATCCTGGCGGTCTTGAATATTGCCAA
>JAUWXJ010000089.1 GCA_030616425.1 Desulfobacterales bacterium
TGGGTAACTGGAAAGGATCTGATCCTTTACACGATCGGCGATATTGGAGTCGACGGCGCTACGTATAAAGCCATGGAATTTACAGGAGATGTCATCAAGGACCTTCCCGTGGCTGATCGGATGACCATGGCGAACATGGCGATTGAGGCAGGTGCAAAAAGTGGAATCATTTCCCCGGATGAGGTAACACTCGATTACATAAAGCCGCGAGCAAAACGTGCCTTTGAATGTTATACGAGTGATCCGGATGCTACCTATGCAGAGGTGAAGACGTATGATGTTTCCAGCATAGAACCTCAGGTCGCGTTCCCCTATCTCCCCGAGAATACTCGAAGTATCTCGGAGGTAGGAACGATCCCCATTGATCAGGTCGTAATAGGATCGTGTACGAACGGGCGCATTGAGGACCTTCGCTTGGCAGCCAGTGTCCTGAATGGCCGGACCATTGACAGGAATGTCCGTTTCATCATAGTGCCTGCTACTCCAACAATTTATCGACAAGCAATGGCCGAGGGTCTATTGGAGATTTTTCTCTCAGCCAGGGGGATTGTGAGCCCGCCCACCTGTGGCCCCTGCCTGGGAGGCTTTATGGGAATCCTGGGGCCGGGGGAGCGGGCCGTGGCCACCACGAACCGCAACTTTGTGGGCCGCATGGGGCACTCCTCAAGCGAGGTCTATCTTGCCAACCCGGCTGTGGCAGCCGCATCAGCAATACTTGGACGGATTGCCGGCCCGGAAGAGCTGTAATAACTTCAAGTCATGAGTTGGAATGATCTGAAGAAATGAAGATAGAAGGAAAAGTCTGGAAGTTTGGGGATAATGTAGACACCGATGTCATTATACCCGCCCCTTATCTGGTTACTACAGACATGGACGAGCTGGCGAAGCATTGCTTCGAAGGCGTGGATGCCACATTCGCTGAAAAGGTCCGGCCTGGGGATATAGTAGTCGCTGGAAAGAATTTCGGCTGCGGCTCCTCGCGGGAACACGCCCCTATGGCCATAAAAGGGGCTGGTGTCTCATGCGTGATTGCAGAAAGTTTTGCCCGTATATTTTTCAGAAATGCCTTTAACATGGGCCTTCCGATTCTTGAATCCTCTGGGGTATCCCAAGGAATCCAGGAGGGGGACCAGGTCTCGCTCGATCAGGATACGGGCGAGATTATCGACCATACAAACGGAAAGCGGTTTATTGCCAACCCGATACCGCCATTCATGCAGGAGCTGATTGAGGCGGGCGGGCTTATCTCCTATGTACTGAATAAAAGGCGGCCGTGAATCTATGACACAGAGGCAATACGACATAGCAGTAATTCCTGGTGACGGCACAGGCCCCGAGGTAATTGCTGAGGGACTGAAGGTTGTTGATGCAGCATCCCGAAAATATGACTTTCAGGTTTCTTTTCATCCTTACGACCTGGGTGGCGAACATTACAAGAAGACAGGGGAAACCCTTTCTGATGAAGTGCTTGAGTCTATAAGAGCATGCCATGCGATCTATCTGGGTGCAATAGGTCACCCTGAGATACCACCTGGTGTGCTGGAAAAGGGGATTCTCCTGAGGCTTCGGTTCGAGCTGGACCAGTACGTGAACCTGCGCCCTGTAAAGCTCTATCCAGGCGTTGAGATCCCGCTGAAGGATAAGGGACCTGAAGACATTGACTTTGTGGTGGTTCGGGAAAATACCGAAGGCCTGTATACAGGAGCAGGGGGATACCTGAGGCGGGGCACACCCCATGAGGTGGCTATACAGGAATCGATCAACACCAGAGCGGGGGTAGAACGCTGTATTCGGTATGCCTTTGAGCTGTGCAGACGCCGGAATCGGGCTAAGAGACTGACGCTGTGCGGCAAGACCAATGTGCTGACTTATGCATTTGATCTGTGGGAACGCACGTTCAACGAAGTGGCAGAGGGGTATCCGGATATTGAGACTGACTATGCACATGTGGATGCGTTGTGTATGTGGATTATTAAGAACCCGGAAAGGTTTGATGTCATAGTCACTGATAACATGTTCGGCGATATCATTACCGACCTAGCGGCCGTTCTCCAAGGCGGCATGGGGATGGCAGCAGGGGCAAATATTAACCCTGAGGGGATCTCTATGTTTGAACCCATTGGTGGTTCGACACCAAAATACGCAGGGCAAAATATCATCAACCCGATTGCAGCCATCTCGGCCGCACAACTCATGCTCGACACGCTCGGAGAGACCGATGCAGGACAGATCATCGAAAAGGCTGTGATGAAGGTACTAAAAGAAGACCTGAAAGGCGTGACAGCGGGACAGATGGGATGTTCCACCTCAGACGTGGGAGACATGATCGTCGAGTTTATAGAAGCATCATGATGATTACGGATTTGGCGCAGGCTTCACTTCGTGCCGGATTGCGGATTGCAGATTTTGGGTTAACAACTTTAGGCCTTTTAGCTCACCCTGGCCCAGACCTGGCTTATAGGGATAATAGACCGATCCGGGCACGTAGCGTCCTATAGGCTTAGCAGGCTGATCTGAGTACGTAGCTCCAGGGCGGGCTTTAGGTACATTAGGCGCTTTCACTGTTAGGGAGAGAGAAACAATGAGTAAATCATTCAATGTAGCAGTGGCCGGGGCGACCGGTGCGGTTGGGAATCAGGTAATAACCTGCCTGGAAGATAGAGATTTTCCAGTAAAGAATCTGAAGTTGCTGGCAACACGCAGGTCCGCAGGCCGGAAACTACGCTTCAAGGGTGAGGAGCTTCCGGTTGAGGAATTGACCGAGAGTTCGTTCAAGGGGGTTGACATAGGGATCTTCTCAGCCGGTGGGGCAATCAGCGAAAAATATGCGCCTGTTGCAGCCAAAGATGGATGCATAGTTGTAGACAATTCTGCGGCTTGGCGCATGAACCCTGATGTGCCACTGGTCGTCCCTGAGGTCAACCCGGACGCGGTGGCAAAGTATTCGGACAAGGGGATCATTGCAAATCCTAATTGTTCTACCATCCAAATGGTAGTCGCCTTGGCACCTATACACAAGGAGGCTGGAATAAAGCGGATTGTGGTCTCTACATATCAGGCTGTTTCTGGTACAGGCAAAAAGGCCATAGATGAACTTTACAACCAGACAAAGGCTATTCTGAATTCCCTTGAGCCTGAAAAGAAGGTCTATCCACATAGGATCGCCTTCAACTGCCTGCCCCACATCGATGCCTTCCTTGAGAGTGGATATACTAAGGAGGAGATGAAGATGGTCGATGAGACCAAAAAAATACTAGAAGATGACTCCATCGGAATTACAGCTACTACCATACGCGTGCCGGTCTTTTTCAGCCACTCGGAATCGATTAATGTGGAAACGGACCGCCCTATTACCCCAGACGAGGTACGAACCCTGCTCGAGAACGCCCCGGGGGTAAAGGTTGTTGATGACCCGTCAAAAAATCTCTATCCCATGGCCATTGATGCTGCGGGTCGGGATGAAACCTTTGTCGGCCGTATCAGGGCTGATGAGTCTGTCCCAAATGGTATCAACCTATGGGTTGTATCGGACAACATCCGCAAGGGGGCAGCCACGAACGCGGTCCAAATAGCTGAGATTCTGGCACAGGACTACCTGAGCAACTGATTTTGGATTGATGATTGAAAAAAAACCAATCGACAATCGAATGACGAATAACGATTTTCGGATAACAAATAAGGAAGTGAAACCTTGAAGCGCATACCGATTACACGGGTGGGCTATGAAGCCCTGAAAAAAAAAGCAAGGCAACTCAAAGAGATTGAGAGACAAGAGGTCATCAAGGCTATTCAGGAGGCCCGGGCCCATGGAGATATAACGGAAAACGCAGAGTTCGAGGCCGCCAAAGAACGCCAAGCGTTTGTTGAGGGAAAGATCAGCGAGCTTGAGTACAAGATCGCCTGTGCTGAGGTAATCGACCCGAGCGAGGTGAAAACAGACTCGGTCATGTTTGGTTGCACGGTTGTCCTGGAGAATCTAAGTACAGAAGGAGAGGTCCAGTATCAGCTTGTGGGGCCGGACGAATCGGACATAAGCCAGGGGCGTATCTCGGTATCCTCACCCCTTGGAAAGGCGATGATCGGGAAAAAGGTGGGCGATGAAATCGTAGTGCAGGCCCCTGGAGGGGAACGGCGCTATGAATTGGTTAATATTTCGGCCTCGTGAGTAGTGGTGTTCATTGTGTTTGTTGAGTTTATTGGGTTCATTGAGTTCATTGGGTTTATTGGGGTCAACCCTGGCCCCCTTCGGTCTGAGCTCAGGGTCGAAGACAGACCTGGAATACTGGCTTGGTAGCTTATATTAAGCCGAAGCGCCAGGGCGGGCACAACAAACAGTGTAAACACAATAAACTCAAAAGGAGATTGTCATGATCCAAAATAAATCTTGTGCCTTTTTTGTCATAATCTTTTTACTTCTAGGGGGCTGTACCACTTACAAAAGACAACCTGTCCCGTTTAAGATGCCCGCAGCTTATCCCAATGCCACGAAGGTGGCAGGGGCCAACGTTGCTGCAAGGGCCTACAACGATCCTAAAGAAGCCAAGGAGGCCTTTGGGTTTGATATTCGGGGCGCGGGGCTTTACCCAGTACAAGTTATTTTTGACAACCTGAGCGACCATTCACTTCAGATTGAGGCTTCTCAGACCTTTCTGGTTGACGGAGAGGCAAACCTGTGGTCGATAGTCGACTCCGGTCTCGCCTATGATCGCGTGACCAAGAAATCCGAATTGTCCCGTATTGGAAAAGGGGGTGCCAAGGCCGGGATTCTGACGGGTGCGGCCGGCGCTTTGCTGGGAGCCGCCATCGGGATCGTCAGTGGCCAAAATGTGCTGAAAGCCGCAGGAAAAGGGGCTGCCCTTGGTGGCGCCATTGGCGCATCTGCTGGTGGGGCGCGGGCCGCCGCTTCTGGCGCGAATGCGGCTGCTGAGGTTGCCGAAGACTTGAGGGAAAAGTCATTGGAAAACGAGGCGATTGCACCTCGCAGTATCGCTCAGGGGTTCATTTTCTTCCCTGGTGAGGCAAAGGGTCCAGGAGAACTGAGACTCCGAGTCCGGGTGATAGAGACAGGAGATATACACACCATTCGACTTGCATTATAGAATAGAAAAGAGGGTTAGAACATGGCTCGAGTAACAGTAGAAGATTGCTTAATACGGGTTCAGAATCGCTATGAGTTGGTACATATTGCGGCCAAACGGGTCAGGCAAATGCGAGAAGGAGCGCAGTACCTCGTACACTCGCCAAAAAATGAGGATGTTGTGATCTCCCTGCGAGAAATTGCCGCTGGAAAAACCCGGGTGACCGAACAGGAACCTGAGAAACCAGAAGAAGAAAAAGAAGAAGAATAAAGGGACCTCATGTCTCTTTACAGGGACAGAGCTGTGTCGAGGGCCATAGGCCAAGCCATACACCGGTACAGGATGATATCAGACGGAGACCGAATTGCAGTGGCCCTGTCCGGTGGAAAAGACAGCTTGACCCTGATGTGGGCCCTCCATGAACGCTTGTCTCGTATTCCCATCCATTATTCACTCCTTGCGATCTACATAGATCTCGGCTTTGAAGGGGATCCAGCCCACCTTATTGAAGATTACTGCCAGACCATGGGCTACCCACTGCGGCTTGAGCATACCGATTATGGGATACAAGGACACAGTGAGAAAAATCGCGAAAATCCGTGTTTTCTTTGCTCGCGACTTCGAAGAAAACGGCTATTTGAACTCGCCCACGAACTCGGATGCAATAAGCTCGCCCTTGGCCACAACATGGATGATATCATAGAGACTTTGTTCTTGAACATGTGCTACAGTGGAGAGATCAGCACCATGGTCCCCTGGCAGCCCCTCTTCAAAGGAAAACTCACGGTGATCAGGCCGCTCGCTTTCTTGGATGAGGCAACAATCAAGCGGTTTGCCGACGATCACGGGTTTCCGAATTTCGAAAACCCATGCCCGACCTCCAAAACCTCAAAGCGCAGTGAAATTAAAAAAATGCTCGACAGCCTGTACCGGAGGAACAAGAAGATAAAAGGGAATATTTTTCGCTCCATGAGCCACGTGAAGCTCGATTATCTACTGAGCGCCCCCTTCAGGTCTAATAATGCCGACCCTGAACAGGTCACTGCCCAAACAGATATTCCTTTAAGCAATCACAAAAAGGTTTCCCACTCATGAGCCTTGATAACAATGATCGAAAAATAAGACTAGGCCACGTAGCCCTGGTCTGCAGCTCCGAACAAGGGGCTGAAGATTTCTACGGGGGCGTCCTGGGGTTAAGAAGGATAAAATCCTTCGTACTTTCCAAGCACCTGACACGCCAAGTGTTTGGCATTGATCTTGAGTGCCCGGTCGTTGTCTATGGAAACGATCAATTCACAGCAGAGATATTTGTGACAGCAGACCCCCCTGGCGGGATGACCGGTCTTGAACACGTCTGCCTGGAAGTGAAAGATACTGAGGAATTCATAAAGAAGTGTGCGGCCATGCATTTGGAAGTGAGGCGCATCCCCAAGGGGGATCGCATGCTCACATTTGTTAAGGATTACGATGGGAACCTATTTGAAATAAAGGACTCGGGTAAATAGCCTACAACCCTCCCAAACCGAGCCCTGAAGCATGGCTGCAATATTGCTTGGGTTCGGTCCCTTTCTTGAACACCACGGCCTGAGCATCCGGACAACTCGGGGATGCAAGGAGTCCGGATTCAGGATCGATTCGAACCTTAACCACCCCTTCCGGCAAAGAGAAATCATGAAAAGGCCGGCCTGCCAGCACCCGCCCCATGTAATCGATCCATATGGGAAGGGCAGCCCTGGCACCTGTTTCCTTGTTCCCCATTGTTCCAAAGTGGTCCAGGCCAACCCACACACCCGCAACAATAGTCGGAGAAAATCCTACAAAAAGGGCATCCCTGTAACTGTCGGTTGTTCCGGTCTTGCCGGCCAGTGGTCGACCAATACGCATTGCTGCCCTGCCGGTCCCTGCTTGCACCACCGCCTGCAACATATCGGTCATGATAGATGCGGTCTCAGGACTGATCACAGTGCGCATCTCCGGCCTTGCCCGCAAGATGGATCGCCCTTCCCGGTCCAGAACTTCCAGAATCGCAAAAGGCTTTGTCCACACCCCCTCATTCGGGAAGACGGCATAGGCTGCTGTTAGTTCAAGAAGCGTGACCTCAGATGTCCCAAGCACCAAAGAGAGGTTTGGCTGCAAGGGGGATTTAATGCCCATCCTGTATGCCCACTGCACGGCAGTAGAAGGACCGAGTTTATTCAGGAGTTTTACAGCCGGGATGTTCTGTGATACGGCCAGGGCTTGTCTGAGTGTCATCTCACCCCGGAATTTGCCCGAGAAGTTTTGCGGAGCCCAGTCCAAATCCTCTGTGGCCCCCTTGAAGACGACCGGGGCATCCCAGATTAGGCCGTTTTGAACAAAACCGTTTTCCATGGCACAAGCGTAAATCAGAGGTTTGAACGCCGAACCCGGCTGTCTGCGGGCCATAGTGGCCCGGTTGAATGGGCTCTCCTGAAAGTCTCTCCCGCCCACCATGGCCAGAATCGCCCCCTGCCTTGCATCCAGACTCACCAGAGCGGCCTGAGGCCCTTCAACCGCGGATGTGCCGTGTTTCTGCATCCGGGCGGAAAGTCGCCCAAGGCCCCTTGCGACAGCCTCTTCAGCGGCCTTATTCATCTTATAGTTGAGTGTCGTATAGACTGTAAGCCCCGTCCAATAGAGGCGACTACTCCCAAACTCCTTCTCAAGAAGGTTCCGGACATAGGCCACAAAGTAGGGGGCCTTTGTTGAGCCGTTCTGGCTCTTTGCAAGATTCAGTGGGGCAGACCTGGCAGCTGTTAGCTGTACTCCTGTTATCATGCCATTTTGAGCCATCTGCTTCAGGACTACCGCTCGCCGCTTAAGCGCCAAAGATCTGTCGACCAGGGGGGAATAACGAGAGGGCGACTTGGGCATGCCTGCAACAAGTGCGCATTCATCCAAAGCCAGGTTGCTGACCGGCTTTCCAAAATATGTCTGGGCTGCAGCTTCCACACCATAAGCTCCGCTGCCAAAATAGATCTGATTAAGATATAGCTCCAGAATCTCGTCCTTGGTATAGCGGCGCTCAATTTGAAAGGCCAGAAAGGCTTCTTTGAGTTTCCGTATGATGCTCTTTCGGGGAGTGAGGAATAGGGTCCTTGCCAGCTGCTGTGTAATGGTGCTGGCCCCTTGTACAAACTCACCAACCCGTATATCCTTGATGATGGCCCGAACGATTGCTCTCAGATCGACCCCGGCGTGCTCGTAGAATTGGCGGTCTTCTGTGGCAATGACTGCTTTCTTGAGGTAGTCAGGAATTGTGTGCAGGGCCACAGGCACCCGTTTTTGGATGAAAAGTTCGGCCAGTAACTCTTTGTCTGATGAATAGATGCGGGTAATAGCAGCGGGCTTGAACGACTCTAAGGCTTGAATCTGGGGTAGGTCATGTGTAAGGGCCACAAACAGACCGCCGACAGCACCGCCAATCACGGCTGTACCCAACAAAAAAACGATGTAGATTAACCGTCGGCGTGAAGTAGTCACAGTATCTCAAGGAATCTCTGAAGCCGCTTTATCCCTTCATTACTCCCATCGGCTTCAACCTTGCCACTTTCTTGCCAATCCCGGCCTGGTGCACCACGTTTACCACATGGGCCACATCCTTGTAGGCCTCAGGGATCTCCTCCATGATTGTCCCTTTGCCGGCGCCCCGAACATAGATCCCCTGATCTTCAAGCTCACGAACGATTGCCCGTCCTCCAGCAATCTTTTTTGCCTGGCGCCTGCTCATCACGCGTCCAGCCCCGTGGCAAGTACTTCCAAAGGTCTCTTTCAGCGCGGTATGAGTACCTACCAACACATACGAATAACGGCCCATGTCTCCGGGAATCAACACAGGTTGCCCTACTTCCTTGTATCTTTCAGGTATAAACGGAGAATGAGGAGGAAAGGCCCTAGTCGCCCCCTTTCGGTGTACACACAACTTGCGCGTTTTGCCGTCCACCTCATG
>JAUWXJ010000118.1 GCA_030616425.1 Desulfobacterales bacterium
GGGTGAAGGCAAAGCCCCCCTATGCAGAAGGCCCTACCAGCGTGGAACTTTACGGTTTCGTGAACAGCCCCGAGCTGAGGTTTGGCGGCGGAGAGAGTTTGTTCGTTGATATAGACCGGGAGCCGGTAACGGCGTGAGAGCGCGCCTGCGCCCCGAATGTGATCGGCATGTTCATGAGATACAACAATTGCATCAAGGCGTTTTGGGCTAAGCTGCCTTGAATGAAACCGCCGGGCAGTTTCGGTCGCAGAGAGGCCGGCGTCTATCAAAATGGAGGTTTGTCCATCAGAAACATAGGTGGCATTCCCCTTGCTCCCGCTGGCCAGTACGCAGATGCTAGTCATTAGTCAGGGAAAGTGAGCTAAAGTACCTAAAGTTGTAATGTTGGGTGTCGTTTTGATTTGCGAGTTATATGTACAATCCAAAATGCGCCTGTCGGCTTGAAAATATTGCGCCTATCGGCTTGAGAAGATCCCCGCAATCCAAAATCCAAAATTACTAAACTCCTGTATGTCCAAAGCCACCCTCATTCCGCTCTGTTTCTTTAAGAGCATCCACAACTTCCAATTGGGCCTGATAGATCTTTTGAATGACCATCTGGGCGATCCTATCACCACGGCGGATGGTATACGGACTTTTCCCGAGATTGATTAGCCCAACCTTTATCTCACCTCTAAAATCAGCATCAATGGTCCCTGGAGCGTTGATGATACTAATGCCGTGCTTAAAGGCGAGGCCGCTTCGAGGACGAATCTGTGCCTCAAAGTCTGGAGGAAGAGCAATGGCGAGCCCGGTGGGAACCACCTCCATAGAGCCGACCTGGACCACCTGATTCTCTTTAATAGCTGCATGGAGATCCATGCCGGAGGATTGCGGGGTCATGTAACGGGGCAGTGGTATATCTGAATCGTGTTCTGGGTAAAGGCGACGGATCTTAATTGTTGGGATCGTCATTAGTTAGTGAGCTAAAGGGATTTGCCTTTTACAATGTGGTCAATATCTCCTCGTATGGCACCTCTTCATCGACCGGCCCGAGGAGGGTTGGCGATACGGCACTATGCTGGAAAGTGTCTTGTGCTAGTGTCAATATATCTTCTGCTGTAACCTTTTCGAGTTCATTTACCAGCTCTTGCAAGGGGATATGACGGCCGAAATTGATCTCGTTGTGGGCAAGTCGAGTCATTTGGTTACTAGTGCTTTCAGCAGCAAGATACAGCCCGCCCTTCAAGTATTCTTTAGCATTTTTGAGCTCAGAACTATCCACCGGTTTTTCTTTGAGCCGTTTCATCTCCTTGATGATGAGTCGAAGAACCTCTTCAGTATTTGACTTGTCTACCCCCACGTAAGCCCCTAAGAGTCCGGTATCATGATATGATGAGACAAAGGAGTAGACAGCATAGGCGAGCCCCCGCCGTTCCCGGATTTCCTGAAACAGCCGGGAACTCATATTCCCCCCCAGGATGACATTCAGGAGGGCACAGGCATGACGCCGCGGATCTGTGGTGTGGATGCCTTTGGTTCCAAGACAAATATGGACCTGCTCTAGATCCTTGGGATGCGTGGTCGCTACCCAATCCATGGTTGGTTTTATGCGCTCTGGAAAGTTATCCCCTTTTCGAACTACCTCAAAGGTTTGAGCTATTGATTCTACAAATGACATATGCTCTAGGTTCCCAGCTGCTGAAATTACGATCCGTTCGGGCTGATACGCTCGGCTGAAACATTCCTTTATAGTATTCGAATCAAACCCTGTTACGGTCTGAGGGGTCCCAAGTATGGAACGTCCTAAAGGGTGGTTTCCCCAAACAGATTGGGCCAACAGGACATGGATGTGCTCGTCCGGTGTATCCTCCAACAGCCTTATCTCCTGAAGAATTACCCGGCGTTCTCGTTCTACCTCAGCAGGATCAAAGATAGAGTTTAAAAAAATGTCGGACAAAAGATCCAGCATCCTATCCACATGGGTATCCATGACCTTGGCATAATAACAGGTGTGCTCTTTGCTGGTGAAGGCGTTGCATTGAGCTCCGATGGCGTCAAACTCTTTGGCTATTTGAAGGGCAGTTCGCTTCTTGGTCCCCTTGAAGATCATGTGCTCAATGAAGTGGGAAAGTCCTCCTTCTTCAGCCCTTTCATCACGGGCGCCCACGTTGACCCACACCCCCGTTGCGACCGACCGGGTCTGAGGTACCTGTTTGGTAACTACTCTAATGCCATTATCTAGGACCGTTTTGTCAAAATCGTGTGGCATGCTTTTAATCCCCCATGGCGGCCTTTCGGCTGAGACGAATTTTGCCGTCACGATCTACTTCAAGAACCTTTACCATGACTTTATCGCCCTCCTTAAGAATATCAGTTACTTTATTGACGCGCTTTGAATCGAGTTGTGAGATATGCACCAGTCCGTCGGTTCCGGGAAAAATCTCTACAAAGGCACCAAAGTCCATGATCTTGCGAACAGTTCCTTCATAGATGGCTCCAACCTCGGCCTCCTGAACAATATCCTTGACCATCTTTAGAGCCTCTTCACCTGATTCCTTATCAACAGCAAGGATCTTGACAAGGCCAGAGTCATCCACATCGAGCCGGGTCTCGGTCTCCGCCTGAATAGCCCGGATAACTTTGCCTCCAGGGCCGATTATTTCCCGTATTTTGTCTGGATTGATCTGTATGGATATAATCTTGGGGGCATAGGGGGAAATTTCCGGCCTCGGCTCTTTGATGGTTTCTTCTATCTTGTCCAGGATAAAAAGGTAGCCTTTGCAGGCCTGGGCGAGGGCGCTCTGCATGATTGGCTTCGATAGGCCTTCAATCTTGATATCCATCTGGAGGGAGGTGATCCCCTCACGTGTGCCGGCTACTTTGAAGTCCATATCTCCCATGTGGTCTTCATCCCCCAGTATGTCAGAGAGTATAACCACATTATCCCCGTCCTTCACCAGTCCCATTGCAATGCCTGCTACAGGGGCGGTGATCGGAACACCCGCATCCATCAGAGCAAGGCAACTTGCACACACAGTGGCCATGGAGGAAGAGCCGTTTGATTCCAAGATTTCCGATACAATCCGGATCGTGTAGTCAAAAGCATCCTTGTCTGGCAATACCTTTTCCACAGCGCGAGTAGAAAGCCCGCCGTGTCCGATTTCCCGCCGGCCAGGGCTTCCAATTCGTCTCGCTTCGCCAACAGAAAACGGGGGAAAGTTGTAATGGAGCATAAAGGGCATGAACATGTCCCCTTCTAAGGTTTCAACCCGTTGTTCATCGCGTATGGAACCAAGGGTCACGATGGCGAGGGCCTGGGTTTCGCCGCGCCTAAAAAGGGCTGAGCCATGGGTGCGCGGTAGCATTTTCACCTCACAGGTGATGGGTCGAATCTCATCAAATGCACGACCATCTATGCGACCGCCCTCTCTGATAGCAAGATCGCGCATGATCTGGCGCTCAAGGGCGTGAAGGGCGTCATCAACCTGTTGCCCGTGATCGGAATAGCGATCTCCAATCGCCGTCACGATATCGGCTTTCAGACTTTTAAGTGCGTCACCGCGTTTCTTCTTTTCAGGAACCTGCAAGCTTTCTTTGATGCGCTCGGCAGCCAGGGTCTCCACCTCCTGTGCCAAGGCCTCATCTATCTCAACGGTAGGCGTGGGGCGCTTCGGTAAGCCCACAGCTTCCTTGAGTTTGGCCTGCAGATCAATAATTGGTTGTAAGGCTCTGTGGCCAAAGAAGATTGCTTCCAGCATATCCTCCTCTTTGATAAAAAGGCCTCCGCCCTCTACCATGACCACGGCCTCTTTGCTCCCTGCAACTATCAGATTGATATCGCTCTCTTGGAGTTCGTCACTGGTGGGGTTAGCCTTGAAATCGCCGTTTATCCGACCCACGCGCACGCAGGCAATCGGTCCAGCAAAGGGGACATCAGATATTTCCAGAGCTGCTGAGGCACCTATAACAGCTAGAATATCAGGATCGTTTTCTTGATCCACTGATAGCACCGTGGCAATGACCTGTGTCTCATACCTGTAGTCTTTTGGGAAAAGAGGCCTGATCGGCCGGTCTATGATCCGTGCAGTTAGCGTTTCTTTTTCGCTTGGTCGTCCAATCTCTCTACGAAAGTAGTTGCCGGGTATCCTCCCGGCCGCATATCTTTTTTCTTGGTATTCAACAGTCAAAGGGACAAAATCGATCCCTTCCCGTATTTCATACGTGGAAACAGCGGTTACCAAAACCATGGTATCCCCGTACCGGACCATGACAGCGCCACTGGCCTGTCGGGCCATCTTTCCTGTTTCTATGCTGAGTGTTCGACCCCCTACGCTTCCTTCAAAAGAGACTTCCATTTTTATTCACCTCAGAATTTATTATTAGTTATTCGTTATCTGCTCCACGACCTATCGCAGGCTTATGTCCGTGCACGATTCACCAAATTATTTTCTAAGCCCCAGGGTCTTAATAGTTGCTCTGTACCGCCTGACGTCCTTGTTCTTTAGGTAGTTTAACAACCTGCGCCGCTGGCCGACCAGCTTTAGTAAGCCCCTTCTAGAATGGTGATCTTTTCGGTGAACCTTGAAATGCTCGTTCAAATGGCTGATACGTTGAGTCAGAAGGGCGATCTGGATCTCTGGCGATCCCGTATCTGTTTCGTGGAGTTTGAACTTATCGATCAACACCTTTTTTTCCTCTACCGCTAAAGCCACTTTTAAGCCCTCCTCTTTTCGATTGTTGACAGGTTGTTGCCCCAACATAAATTCCTTTGAGCGGTCATTAAAACGTTTTTGGCTAATAAATCTTGGCGAAGCGGAAGGTCGGCGATTTCAACTGTTTGAGCCCGAAGGGCAAGTTTTGAAATCGCCTGGAGCAAGCCTTAGATTTATCCAAAAATGTTTTAGACCAAGCGAAAAGGGATTTGGGCAACAGCCTGTCGATTGTCGATTGTTGATTTGTTTTATTCTATCATCAATCATCAATCCAAAAATACACAAGCATATCGGTACAAGCCATTTTTTTTACTTGAACTCATGACGGCAACAAGGTTGCCCTGGGAATCGGTTACCTTTATCCACGGACAAGACCGTCGAAGAGGGACTGCTCCAACTTCCTCTTCGGTCACTTGACGGCCACGTTCTATCTTTTGTACAAGCTCATCATTGGCTGATATGGCCGGCATCCCCCTCAGGGCAGCGCTCATCGCTATTATGTGGTTTGGGATTCTTGCTGATTCTGCAAACCTTTCCAAGGCTGTCAAAGATACAGCTTCGTCTAATCCGAATTGACCACTTTCGGTTCGACACAATCTGGTCAAATGCGCGCCACACCCTAGGGCGTCTCCAATATCAGCGCATAGCGTACGAACATAGGTGCCCGCGCTGCAGGATACCTCAAAACGGACATCCGGCAGGCTGATGTCAAGTACTTCAAGCCCGTAGATGGATATAGGTCTGGGTGGTTTTTGCACGAAAATTCCTCGCCGGGCCAGCTTGTAAAGGGGCACCCCGTGGTGTTTCAGAGCAGAATACGCAGGGGGGCTCTGGTGATTCACTTCCAGGAACCTGAGGAAGGCCCTGCGTACGTCCTGTTGTGTGACTCTCAAATCGGGTTCCGTTGAAACAACACGGCCTGTGAGATCCTGGGTGTCAGTTCGAATCCCAAGCTTCATGACTCCTTCATATCGTTTCTTCCCATGCATAAGAAACCGGGCAAGACGCGTGGCTTTATTTATGCAGCACACTAGCACGCCTGTGGCAAATGGGTCGAGAGTGCCAGTGTGGCCAACCTTCTTGACTTTTAAGATCCTCTTTACTCGTGTGACCACCTGGGCAGATGTCATATCTGGCGGTTTGTCTACAACAATGATCCCGTTCATTCAGATACACGATCCCTGATACCGGATGCCTGATACCTGATCCATGACAACCTCGGTCTATCCGGCATCCGGCATCTGGCATCGGGTTTGCAGTTCACGACACTTCATTACGTATTTCCCTCAAGACTTTGTTCAGCTTGGTTGCCCTATCGAAAGATTCGTCATAGAGAAACTCGAGTTGTGGCATATTTCTGAGTTCGAGGCGGCGGCTCAGTTTCCGCCTTAGATACCCCGAAGCGCTCTTGAACCCGGCCAGGGCACTTAGCTTGCGTTCTTCTCCTTCGGCAACGCTGAAATAGATCCGAGCGGAACGGAGATCGTCAGTTATGCTCACACGCAGGATGGTGACAGAATCTAAACGGGGATCCCTGATCTCTTTCAGCAGGAGATCAGATAATTCCCTTTGAACCTCGCCTCCAACTCTGTCTGCGCGCTTGAAGCGGATCACAGGCTGATGATCTCCATTTTCGAATCTATGATTTCAGCCACTTGCATAGCCTCAACAAAACTTAGGGCCTTGTCCAACTTTGAATTGATCCGTCGGCGATCATTACCTACAAAAGCCACGCCTATTTCGGCACGCTTGTGACTGTCATTGGCGCCAACCTCTGCCACTGAGGCATTGAAGGTATTTTGGAGACGAGCAATTACACCCTTTACAACCTTGCGTTTGCCTTTTAACGAGGTATTTCCGGGGATCCTCAAAACGATTGTGGCAATTCCGATAACCATTATTCAACCACTGGTTTGATTTCTTCTATTTCATAACCTTCAATTACGTCATCGACTTTTACATCGTTATAGTTTTCTATGCCAATACCGCATTCATACCCACTTTGTACTTCTTTGGCGTCATCTTTGAAGCGACGCAAGGACGCTATCTTTCCATTGTAGACTACAACCCCTTCACGGAGGAGCCGGACGAGCTGGCCACGTTCGACTTTTCCTTCGGTCACATAGCAACCCGCAATGGTTCCAACCCTCGGGATAATAAATATCTCCCTGACTTCTGCGCGTCCCACAAGATGCTCTTCGTACGTTGGTTCCATCAGACCTGCCATGGCCCCTTTAATATCATTAACAACATTGTAGATGACGTCGTAGAATCGAATATCTACGCTTTGTTCGCTTGCCAAGTCACGCACCTTGGGATTGGGTCGGACATTGAAACCGATGACGATAGCATTGGAGACCGCGGCCAGCATGACATCTGACTCAGTCATAGCGCCGGTGGCAGAGTGCACAAGGTTGATCTTTACCTCTGCTGACGTGATCTTGTGTGTGGCCTCTGTTAACGCCTCGACAGACCCCTGCACGTCGGCCCGGATGATCAGGTTCAGGTCCTTGACAGAGACACCTTCCATTAGTTCATGGTATTTTTCCAGGGTTAGCCTGCTGCTTTTTGCTAGCTGACGTACCCGCTGCTTCTGGGCTCGATGGAAACTTACCTGCTTTGCCACCTTCTCGTCAGCCAGGACCATAAAGTCGTCACCTGCCATCGGAACCCCGGACAGGCCCTGAATCTCGACTGGCATGGATGGCCTGGCACTGTCAAGGCGCTCGCCTCGGTCGTCAATCATAGCTCGAACTTTTCCATGGTGGTGTCCGCATATGATCAAATCGCCTGCACGAAGGGTTCCCTCTT
>JAUWXJ010000146.1 GCA_030616425.1 Desulfobacterales bacterium
GATCCTTGACTTAGGTCAAAGACAATTTTAGCCACACGAATTATAGGAGGTAAGCATGTATAGAATGTATAAAGTATTAATGGTGTTTACATTGTCAATTTTCATTCCTTTCATCTCATTTGCTCAGAGTAGACATTCGCCGTATGTGGGACAGGAGAAGAGAGAAATCAAAGCCTTATCTGAAGGGGACATTGAGGGATATCTTACGGGACAAGGCATGGGATTTGCGAAGGCCGCGGAGTTAAACCATTATCCAGGGCCTAAGCATGTTCTTGATCTAGCGGAAGAATTACGTCTATCAAAAGAGCAATTGGATAGGACCAAAGAGACCTATAACAAGATGCACAAAGAGGCAGTTTCGATAGGCAGACAAATTGTTGAGAAAGAAACATTTTTGGATAATTCATTTGCCAGTCAGAAGATAGACGAAAAAAGCTTGCTGGAAATGGCTATAGAGATAGCCAGGCTTCAAGGCGAGCTTAGGGCAGTTCATCTAAAGGCTCATTTAGAGATGAAGGAAATTCTTTCACCGCAACAGATTGATAGATATGATGAACTGAGAGGGTATCAGGGAGGTGGAGGAAAATACAAACATCAACACCATAAATATCATAGTGGCCATCATTAGCCGTCCATATAAGCTAAGATCTTAACATTTATCCGCCTGGGGTGGATTAATGTCAAGTTTTTGTTGAAGCTTTGCTAGGATATTCAGGTATTGCTGAGAAGTATAGTTCAGGCGTTGTCCATGTTAGTCAAGTTTTTCGGGATGGGGCGCTTCTTGACCAAGAAACAGGATAAAAAACTTCCGTTCAATTCAAACAGGGATGACAGGAAGAGTGTCAGAAAAACCCTCTTGATGGGAGTTTTCTGGCGCATATTGGCCATTGAAGGAATTTTGCTCATATGGTCTCTCATATACCGGGCATTGCCGGGTGACGCAGGATATGCAGACCTTTTCTGGTATGCCATGAGGATCATATTCCTTATAGCAATCATCCTTTTGTTTATGATGGTTACTCTCAGGAGCTTTCTAACCAAAAGAATCATTTCACCCCTCGAGGCCATTGCCTCGGCTAATCAGCGTCTCCGTGAAAATGATCCCACGGCGAGGCAGGTGGATTTGCCCAATGACACCCCAAAAGAGATCAAAGGGATCGTTTCCTCCCGCACGCAAATGTTGGACACCATACTCGAGGTATCAGAAGAACGTCTGCGTCTAACTAACTTTATTCGAAACACCTTCGGCCGCTATCTCTCCAAAAAAGTAGTCGATGAAATCCTTGAATCACCGAATGGGCAAGAAATCGGTGGCCGTAGGGAGACCGTGACTATCCTGATGGCAGACCTTCGCGGCTTTACAAGCCTGTCTGAAACAAGGGATCCCGAAGATATGGTCCGGCTTCTGAATCGTTATCTGGAGCACATGTCAAAGGTCATTATGGAATATGATGGGATGATAGATGAGTTTATTGGAGACGCGATCCTGGCTGTTTTTGGGGTGCCCGAGAAACGTGACGATGATCCGGCGCGTGCTGTTGCCTGCGGTCTTGCCATGCAAAATGCCCTTGTGGAACTGAATGACGAGATTGTCAATGAGGGATATCCTCACCTTGAGATGGGCATCGGAATTAACACGGGCCCAGTGATTGTGGGGAATATCGGTTCCGAGGTACGAGTGAAATACGGTATTGTCGGCGCCGCCGTAAACACTGCTTCCCGCATAGAATCCACTACTACCGGCGGACAGGTTCTTTTGGGGGAATCCACGTACAACCTAGTCAAGGAGCTGGTAACCGCCGACTCTCCTCAGACCATTATGATGAAAGGATTGAAAAGGCCCCTGGTCAGCTACCCGGTCACTGCGATAGGTTCGCCCTACAATGTTAAATTAAACTTTCGGGCTGATATCGAAGATGGCGTTGAAATTAATCTTCCCTTTCACTGCTGGAAGGTGGAAGACAAAAGAATAGCCAGTGAATCCATGTCAGGGGAGACCACAATGCTGAACGAGAATCTGATCACAGCATCAATTGAGCCACCTCTTGATCCGCTGACAGATATCAAGCTGATATTCGATTTTTGTATGGATGCTCATTGCTTTGACGCTGTTTATGCGAAGGTTCTGTCCGTTGAAGAACAGAAAAAGAAAATCGTCAATCACCTCAGAATCACTTCAATCAATGAAAAAGACAGGGATATTCTCAAGAGCTGGATGGAGGCGGGTTCATGAAGCAACCGATAACTTGCGGTGCTCAAGCCTTTGTTGCTCAGAAAAGGGAACTATTTAGGGAGGCATTAGCCGGGCTGAAGGGGATGACAAAACCTGCAAGGAGCGGGATCGGGTTTATGCCGTGGAGGAGTGACGAAAAAGGCCATGGAAAATCCTTGACATTCAGCTAAACGATATTCTAGTAGTAGGTGATAAGTCTTGATTGGAGAAAGAGGCTTTCTCCACATCTTTTTGTAGTCCCACTGCCTATCTTATCCGGGAGGTCCCATGAAAGAAGCGATTGATCCTCCAGCGGGCGGAAAAGCTGCCTGGAGAAGGCTTTTCAAGCCTGCAATTTTTATTGCCGTGGGGATTATTATAGCCTTCCCCCTCTTCAGCATTGCGTATTACACCATGGTCCGCACCACAACACCGCAATTCTGCGCCTCGTGCCATGAAATCCAGTTTGCTTATAACACATGGAAGACCTCAACCCACGTAAATAACACCCAGGGATTTGTGGCAGACTGTATGGACTGTCATCTCCCGGCTCCCCACGACACCTTTGAGTTCTTCTATGCCAAAACTGCGCATGGCATCAAGGACGTGGTTATGCATTTCCTCCAGGAGGAATACGATCACGAAAGAAATCGCCAGAAGGCTTATGCCTTCTTCAAGAACGAGCAATGCCAGAAGTGCCATCGAAATATCCTTTATATCCCAGACAAGCGAGGGGCCATGCTGGCTCACAGGTCGGTATTGTATGCCCGGCCTGGCTATGAGAAGCGATGTGTGGATTGCCATAGAAATCTGGTCCATAATGCCAGGCAGTTCTATCAATACAAACAGTATCGAGAAACGTACAGGGGTTTAGGGTTGTAGATAAAATAGTTTCATGATACTTAACGATTTTGAGGGTGAGGTTTTAAAGTTAGGCGGACAAGGAAAGGGGACTATCTGATGAAAAGGATTTTGTTGATTGTCGCTCTCGTGTGTGGGCTGGCTGGCCTTGCGGTAGCCTTCCCTCTGGTTGCCGAAGCCCAGACGGCCAGGAATCTGCCCAAGGAGAAGGAATTCAGGATTGTGCGCAGCATGCCCAAGGAGGCGGTGGCCTGCATCGAATGCCACAAAAGGGAGAACCCCGGCATATTTGGTGATTGGGCACAAAGCCGGCATGCCAGCGCCAATATCACCTGTCTTGACTGCCACAAGGCCGAGGAGTTCGACCCTGACGTGAGCAAGGAACACTACAAACAATATGAACGTGCAGATCGGGAATACGGGACTCGGGAGTATAAAGTGCCCGTCACTGCTGTTGTGACACCCAAAGACTGCTCCCGTTGCCATCCGGATGAGGCCAAACAGTACAGCCGCAGCAAACACGCCAATACCTTAGAGATCATCTGGAAAATCGATCCCTGGCTGAATAAGGGAATGAACAGTGACTTTGAGCGGCTTTCCGGCTGTTTCGCCTGTCATGGAACCATACTGAAAGTCAAGGACGGCAAATTGAGCCCTAACACTTGGCCTAACGTGGGGGTCGGGCGGATCAACCCGGATGAAAGCCGGGGCAGTTGCACCAGTTGTCACACCCGTCACCGTTTCTCAGTGATGGAGGCCAGGAAGCCTGAAGCCTGCGGTCAGTGTCATCTGGGACCAGATCATCCTCAAATAGAAATCTACATGGAGTCCAAACACGGTGATATTTACACCGCCCACGGCGACACCTATAACTGGAATGCTGCTCCGGGAACCTGGACGCCAGGTGTGGATTACCGCGCGCCTACCTGCGCCGGATGCCACATGTCAGGAGCCGGGTCGGTCCTCACATCCCATGATGTGACCGAAAGACTTGCGTGGGAGACCCAGGCACCCCTAACGGTTCGTCCTCAAGATTTCAAGCCCTTTCCGGCCAAAACCAACTGGCAGGTGGAGAGGGATAAGATGAAGGAGATCTGTATGCAGTGCCATGGGAGGAGCTGGACAGATGGCCACTTCATCAAGTTAGACCAATCGGTTAAGGAATACAACGAGGTCTACTTCAAACCTGTGAAGAAGATGCTCGACGATCTTTATGCCAAAGGATTGCTGGATAAGGCCAAATTCTTCGATGAACGTTTGGAAGTTGAATATTATGAACTGTGGCACCATGAGGGGCGAAGAGCTCGATTCGGTGCAGCCATGATGGCCCCGGATTATGCTTGGTGGCATGGCTTTTACGAATGCAAAAAACGGTTTAGCAACTTCATGGAAGAAGCGCGTGACCTGATAAAGCACAATAAGAAGGCTTACGTGGCAAAGGATTTTCCAAATGCCACGGGGAACACCAGCAAGCCCTCGGAGGTTCTACCAAAAACCAAGTAGAAACCCAATCCATTAGGTATAATAATCCCTTTTCTTTAAAGTCCCCGCTGCTCCCACTTTACTCGCTTTCGGTCCGATCTGCCAATAGAGGTTCGCTCCCCCGGTGCTTTGATCATTCCTCCCAGTGGATACATTCCACTGGGCATGCCTCTATTGCTTCTTCAATAAGGTCTTCAGGGCCTCCTTCCGGCTCGATGACCTCGGCCTTCTCTGTCTCCTCATCCAGCTTGAAAACTTCAGGGCAGAGCTCCTCGCAAGAACCGCATCCGATGCACTCCTCTTCATCGATATATACTCTCTTGCTCATTTTCTCTTCCCCTCTCTAAGGATTAGCGAACCGATAGGAATGGCTCAATAGGGGCTGTCATTTTTTTGGTGTAGCCTACTTCATATGCTTTTCCTTGACTTAAGTCAAAGACAGTCACAGGCACATGGATTATATAAAAAGTAAAAAACAGTACTAAGGGGCATGATGTAAAAAAGTTAAGGACAGGGCCAGGAACTCAAGGTTATAAAATCATTGGTGGCAGCGGACTGCACACCGGTGGCCTATCCCGATTTCCACGGGGACTTTCTCAAGGGGAAGGTGGTCATGGTGGGGTGTCCGAAATTCGATGATATCCAGGACTACATAGAGAAGTTCGCCCATATCTTCAATACGGCCGATATCAATAGCATTACGGTGGTTGGTCTTATCCACCAGAGCTTCAGGCAATAAGGGCCATCACGAGGATTCTGCCCTTGAGATCCTGAGAAAAAGGTATGCCAGAGGCGAGATAGATAAAGAGGAGTTTGAGGAAAAAAAGAAAGACCTGGCCTAGCTTAAGAAATAGCATAGTTGTTGAACTTTTATATCAACCTTCCATTATGAATGAACAATCTGATGTGAAGCTCGAAAAAACCTATAGATCGCCTCACAATAGTCTCTTAAAATGCCACTGTGCCGAACTGTACCAGCCAGAATATAAACAGTGCAACTCCCCATAAAACCCCCTGCTTTAGAAGAAAAAGGGGCCGATTCGAGCTGGCAGATGGGGGGACCATCTTTTTGGATGAGATCTGGGAAATCCCTACCACCACCCGGCTTTTGTTACTCAGGGTATTACAGGAGAAAAAGTCTGAACGGGAAGGGGGAGAAGACATCCTCTTCGTGTGGTCCTCCAATAAAAAAGGGGCAAATGGAAAGGTTCCTTTGACATGCTCATCTCGATCTATATAATACCTTTACAAAAACTATCTAACCTAAAGAAGAAAGGACGTGT
>JAUWXJ010000145.1 GCA_030616425.1 Desulfobacterales bacterium
CCAGATCGGTCCCAAACGAAGATAGGGAGACCTCGAGAAGGATCAGATCTGGATCGAAGTCGCTAATTCTGGCCAAAAATTCGTCCTCGCTTATGCCCTCGGCGATCCCATCCACCAATAGGATCTCAAGTCCGAGTTTCTCGAGGAGTGAGGCTGCATAGGCCAGCTGAAAGGGAAAAGGCATGTAACGGTTGCCCTCCGCTTCGAAATGCGGCCACCTGGATCCGGCCCGCACACCATAAAAGCCACGCTTATACCACGGAGCGTTACCCAAAAAGACCTTTAATCCCATTAAATCACCCCACTGATCAAGGCCGCCGCCTGGCGAACTCAGCAACGGTTCTCCCGTTATTTCTGGTCAAACGCCACGAGAAGGGATTGGATACGATACCACCTCCGTCTTTCCGCTTGCTTCTGATACGCAGGACATAGGAAAACTGATGGCAATCGTAGGCAATGTCGGTCATGAAACTGCGGTACTCATCTGGCCAGATACCCACAGTCACGTAGTATTCGCCTTCCAGAAGGTTGAGCCGTTCATACTCCAAAACAATCTCTCCCTCGCCACTTAGAACTCCCGCCTTGAAGCCGACCCGATCGGTGTTGACACCGTGAACCCATAGGCCCTCGTTTCGAAAAAACTGAACTCTGAAAAGAGGATCCTTGACCGGTTGGCGGCTTTTGAAACGAATGACCACTGTCATCGGCTCGTGGGTCCAAAAGGTGTCGCGCTCTTTCCCATCAGCGTCAACGAATTTAACCTCACAAATTTGGATCTCCTGGGTGTCAGTGCCGTAGACGTTTTCGGGGTTAAAGGGGTGAAGGTGACGAGGAATCTGGTTCTGTTCGCGTTCGCAGGCCTGCCAGTAGGTCTTCAGAACGTTTTCAGTTTCACCATCGTGATGGATACGACCGTCCTTCAGCAGGATCACTCGCTGGCAGATGGCCGCTACATCCCCCAGGCTGTGAGTGGCCAGGATGATGGTCTTGCCCTGGTTCAAAAATTCCCTGACTCTGGCCAGGCATTGACGCTGGAAGACAACGTCACCTACAGATAGAACCTCGTCCATCAGCAGGATGTCGAATTCCATATGCATGGCGATGGAGAATCCCAGCCGTATAATCATTCCCGCCGAATAGGTGTTGATTGGGTAGTTTATATACTCACTTAGGCCGGAAAAGTCAATGATTGACCTGCGCTTTTCCTGAATCTGGCTCCTATTCAGGCCGTGTATGGCCCCCTTGAGAAAAATGTTCTGGCGGCCCGTAAGACGGGGGTCAAGTCCGCTTTGTACGTCTAATACGGTCGAGATCCGGCCATTTACCCTTATCTCACCCTCAGTAGGGTGTATAATGCCGGCAATAATGCGCAGCAGGGTGCTCTTTCCTGAGGCGTTTCGGCCGATGAGGCCGATGGACTGGCCAGCCGAAATGTCAAGGTTTATGCCGGACAGGGCCCAGTGTTCCGTGACGCCCTTAGATCGCCCGTTGAGAGTAAGCAGGTGTCTCAAAAGAACCAGCCTTGAAGGGTAAATCTTATAGCGTTTGGAAACATTTTTTGCTGATATAGTTAACATGACAAGCCTATACCCAATCCACGATTTCTTTGCGAGACTTGTAGTAAAAACTCAGGCCAACGACCATAGAAAGAACCGTAAAGAAGAGAAAGGAAGCCACAGCTGGAACCGCCGGCAGACGGCCGACAAGGAGCAAATCACGATATATCTCGATCAGGCCTGTCAGCGGATTGAACCAAATAATCCTCTGCAGATATGCGGGAAGGCTTTCAAGCGGAAAAACAATGGGCGAGGTGAAAAACCAGACGAAAAGAATCGTCGTAGTCAGATGGGAGAAGTCACGAAGAAAGACGGTCAGTGTGGCAACCATTAGGGCCATACCGTAACAGAAGATTATCTGAATCGGGATCAACGCCATGATAAGTACGCAATAGGAGGTGATGTTTTGGTCAATAAGCCCCTTGATTAGGAGAAACACGATAAGGGCCATTATTTCTGACACCGTGGCAGACAACACTATGTGAAACGGAATGAGGTAAAGTGGAATTGCGTGATGTCTGATCAGGTGGGATTGATCAACGAACACGGTCGTTCCACGTTGTAGTGACTCCTGAATGGCCAGCCAGGGCAACATGCCGGCGAATATATACAAACCGAAGTTGACAGGTTTCCCCTGTCCGGAGGTGGTTGGGGTGACCACCCAGGAGAAAACAAGGGCGTAAACGCCAATCAAGACTAAAGGCTTGATAAGAGACCAGAAAAAACCAAGGACTGAACCCAGGTACTGGGAGCGGAAGTCATGAACCGAGAGGGTAAAAATCAAATGTCTGTGCTCTTCGAGTGCTCTGATCATAGTCATAAGTTTCCTTCTCGGTGGATCAGAACCATGATCTCAACCGGACAGTATCGGATGAGCATTTGCCTTAACACAGCAGGGGAAGCCAGGCTACTGCTCCCCCTTTTAACGTTTCTTCATTGTGGTTCTCAGATCCCTTGTTTTCTTGATTCCGAGGTCTGTATTAGGTGGCTGGAGAATCACTACTTTATACATGATCTGTAATATCCTTGTCAAGCCTCATTCTCTCTTTTCGCAAGCTATGACAACAACATGGGGAGAATATTACGGTCCTCTATCAGGGCAAGAAGCAGTAACCCAGTTCGGCCAGCAATTCGTCATTCTCGACCCGGCGCCGAAACTCTTGTATGGTCGAGTCGTTTATAAAAGCAAACCTTCTTTCGGGGTAAATCATTGAAACGGCACGAGCAAGTCGTTCGTCCGATTGGAGCCCAATAAAATCAGCCAGAGAGTGCAATGTCGCCTCTGGTTTCTCAATCAGATGCTCAAAACGTATTTCAACTGCGTTTTCGATCTTGCTAACGTGACGTCGCGCCCTCAACACGTAACTCTTCCATAGAGTGAAGCAGCCATCCAGACTCTGACAGCGCGGTGAATAGTGTGGATGGTCAAACCCCTCAGGGCGGGAGGTTTCCCGCCTCCACAGGCTTGCTGCCACATCCACCCCATTGCGCAAAATATGAATAATCCTGGCTCGGGGAAAGATCCGGCGCCAGACAGGAAGAGTAAATATGTTGCGGGGGTCCTTCCATCCCCAAGGATTGCAGAAGTTTGACAGTAGGTGATGATGAGGCTTCCACCGCCAACCTAAATGGGAGCTAAAGAAGTGGGCATCCATTGAACGTCGCACCAGGGTCTCGGCCTCATTGGCAAGCAGGGGATCGGCGAAAAGTGCCTCGACCGGCTCCGGATTGTCCCAGCTGCAATTGGCCATGGCAAACAGCTTTTCGTTGAGAGCTTGAAAACTTTTCGCCTCATTGTATTCGTCCTTGTGAACCCCCCAAAACACGCCACAAACTTCCAGCATCCGGGTGAGCAAAGTAGTTCCAGAACGGTGCATACCTATGACAATGATGGGCGGGGTCGTTGCTTCTACAGGCATCATAAATAAATGGTCAATGGGCTATCTGCACCCAGAGAGAGGATACTTCCACCAAAGGTTGTTCTCATCTATTCGATCTTGGTCCAATAAAAGCGCGCTTACCGTCTTCTACTCCTTTTAGGATTAATTCATTAAGCTTTTCCATTTAAATACCGCTTTTTCTTTTCATCCAAAAAAACTCCAAATAATCCAGGATTCTTAAGATCGTGCATCTGAAACCATGTCTTTGAAAATACTCCTTAAATCTCTTTACATCTCCCCACAGTCGGTAGGCGCTTGGTTAAATCCGGCTCACAATCCCCGCATGTATACTTTCTAAAATATCTTGCAGGTTGTATTGGTATTCCCATTGGGGATAATGTCTCTGGAATTTTCTGACGTCACCAATCCACCAAATATGATCGCCGATGCGATTTTTCTCCGTATAAGACCAATTTACTTTCCTGCCAGTGATTTCTTCGCAAAGCGCGATCGCCTCTAAAATGGAGCAGTTGGAATGTCGACCGCCACCTGCATTATACACCTCTGCGGTCTTCGGTTTTTGGCTAAAGTGCCAGAACATATTCACGAGATCATAGCTATGGATCGTGTCCCTGACCTGCTTTCCTTTATACCCAAAGATAGTGTAATGGTCCCCTGTAATTGCACATTTCATAAGATAGGCAAGAAAACCATGGAGCTCGGTTCCGGAATGGGAGGGCCCGCTCAGGCATCCTCCGCGAAAACAGGCCGTGTATATGCCGAAATAGCGACCGTATTCCTGAACCAAAACATCAGAGGCCACCTTGGAAGCACCAAACAGGGTGTGTCTGGTCTGATCGATACTCATGGACTCGTCGATACCGTTGGTGGAATAAGGGTGGGACTCGTCAATTTCCCAACGCGTTTCAAGTTCAATAAGGGGGAGATGGTTCGGGGTATCGCCATATACTTTGTTAGTGGAGGTGAAAACAAAGACTGCTTTCGAAGAGTAACGCCGGGTCATTTCCAAAAGAACCAAGGTTCCATTGGCATTGACCGTAAAATCAGTAAATGGATCCCGGGCGGCCCAGTCGTGTGAAGGTTGGGCAGCGGTGTGAGTGATCAGCTTGATATCATTGCCATATTCTGAAAACAGACGTTCCATAGCCTTTTTATCGCGGATGTCTTCGCTGGCATGGATATATCCGGGAATTTCCTCTTGCATTCTTGCACGGTTCCACGAAGTCGAGGCCTCATCACCAAAGAAAACTCGGCGCATGTCATTATCAATACCAACCACCTGTAAACCTTCTTCAGCGAAGAAACGCACGGCTTCTGAGCCAATAAGCCCCGCCGAGCCTGTTACCAAAACAATATCCATGTTTTCTTAAAAACTTGAGCTCTAGGTTAAAATGGGCCGCAAAGCCTCTTTGTATTCCTCTATCCAAACAGCGATTTCTTCCACGATTTCTGAAAGGATCCGATGGGGTTTCCAGCCAGTAGCCATATGCACCTTGCTACAGTCACTCATATACCAAGGAACGTCCCCTGGTCGTGTCTCGGGTTCACTGCCCATGGTTATCCGATTCCCAGTTACTTCCTGGCACAAGCCAGTAAGCTCCAGTAATGAGGTGCTGGTCTCTTTTCCCCCGCCTACGTTATAGATCTGGCCCGTATAGTGAGCAAGATCATTCATCTGTATACGTAGGAGCTCATATAGATCCTGAACATGGAGAATGTCCCTCACTTGCTTGCCGGTACCGCCATAACCGATGTAAGACAGCTTTCCACTGTAAATATGTCGCGCTACCCACAGGACCAAAAAACCCTGCTCTACTTTGCCCATCTGCCAGGGACCTGTTAATGTACCACAACGGTTTATGACTCCGTTAATTCCATACATATCTATGTATTCGGCCAGTATCAGTTCTGAAGCAAGTTTCGACACCCCGTATAGAGACCGGGAACCTTCTAGTGGAAATTGTTCAGTAATGCCTTGAACGGAAACTCCAGGCAAATCCTGTTCATTCTTTAAATATAGTCGGGTCTCCCCTTCGACATAATGTAGAGAGCGAATAGGTTCAATCGGGTACACACGGCTAGTGGAAAGAAAAATCATATCTGCTTTGCGCTTTCGGGCTAGTTCAAGACAGTTTACCGTCCCACAAAGGTTGGTGTTGATAACATAACCTGGTGATCCACTGTATCCTGCCAGAACCGAAGCTTCCGCTGCACAATGGATCAAGATGTCAATACGGTCTACTTGCTCCAAGTCTTCGGGTGATCGGATATCACCATGGATAAATTCAACTCCGGCGGATTTGAGGCGAGGAATATTTAGTTCTGAACCACGACGCTTGAGGTTGTCCAGTGCGACAATCCTGATGCCTGGAAAATCGTTTCTGAGCAACAAAGCGAGGCTTGATCCCACAAAGCCAGCTCC
>JAUWXJ010000123.1 GCA_030616425.1 Desulfobacterales bacterium
ATCTATCTTCTTTCCCTCGCGGTCACCGGCCAGCATTGGTCCCCCGCTGACCACAACCGTGGGTAAGTTCAGCCGGGCAGCCGCCATTAGCATACCGGGCACGATCTTGTCACAGTTTGTAACCATCACCATAGCATCAAAGGCGTGGGCAATGGCCATCACTTCAATCGAGTCTGCGATCAGCTCTCGGCTCGCCAGAGAGTACTTCATCCCGATGTGGTTCATGGCAATCCCATCACATACTCCAATGCTGCCAAAAGCAATGGGCGTGCCGCCTGCCATGTGAACGCCGGCCTTCACTGCACTGACTATGCGGTCCAGCTCCACGTGCCCTGGTATGATATCATTGGCCGAATTGGCAATCCCTACCAGTGGCCGGCGCAGCTCTTCATCTGTATATCCCATCGCTTTAAACAGGGAGCGGTGGGGAGCACGCTCTATGCCAGATTTTACGCTGTCACTTTTCATCCTTCCTCTCCAAGTCCCTCATGCGGAAATCGTTATTTGAAATGAGCTATTGTTAAAACGATCCCCGATTCACGAACAACGACTCAGGTGTGCGCAAGTTTGTACTGAAAGCTGTCCTCCAACGCCTCCCAGCTTGCCTCAATAACATCTGTGGAAACCCCGATTGTGCTCCACAAACGTTTTTGATCCCTCGATTCTATGAAAACCTTCACCCGGGCCCCTGTTCCCTCGCGACCCTCAATCACTCGCACCTTAAAATCAACAAGGTGCACTTTTTTCAAATCGACCGAAAAAAACTTGTTCAAGGCCTTTCTTAAGGCATTGTCCAGCGCGTTGACCGGGCCGTTTCCTTCTGCCGCGGTAATCTCTTGTTGATCCCCCACTGAAATCTTGATGGTAGCGTACGCCCTGCACGGGAGATCCTTCTCCTTTTCACTGGCCACCCGGAATGACTCCAATTGGAATAGCGGTTCAAATTGTCCAGTGAGTTTTTTTAACAGTAGTTCAAAAGAGCCTTCAGCCGCGTCGAATTGATACCCTTCATGCTCTAGCTGCTTTATCTCCTTTGCGATCCTCTTGCTGTCAAAACCATTTCCTCCCAGCTCTATTCCGAGTTCCTTTGCCTTGTAGTCAATGTTACTCTTGCCAGAAAGGTCCGAGATCAGGACACGCCGCTCATTTCCGACAGCCTCTGGTTCTGTGTGTTCGTAGGCCTTTGGCGTCTTCATGATGGCATTGACATGGATTCCGCCCTTATGGGCAAAGGCGCTTTTTCCCACAAAAGGGCGCCCGTTAAACGGGGTCATGTTAGCCACCTCGCTAACGTAACGCGACAGCTCTGTGAGATGGTGGAGATTCTTCTTGGTCATACATCGCAGCCCCATCTTGAGCTGAAGGTTAGGAATGACGGAGGTCAAATCAGCGTTGCCGCATCGCTCTCCATATCCGTTCACCGTTCCCTGAACCATGACAGCGCCAGCACGCACCGCCATTAGAGTGTTTGCCACTGCATGGCCGCAGTCGTTGTGGGTATGAATGCCGACTTTTACCGGAATACGCTGACATATCCTTTCCATGATCTCTTCTATTTCAAACGGCAGCCCCCCCCCGTTTGTATCACACAGGACGATCACATCGGCCCCTCCTGACACGGCCGCCTCTATTGTCTTCGTAGCATACCCCGGATCCTCCTTGTACCCATCAAAGAAATGCTCGGCGTCGTAAATCACTTCGCGGCCCTTAGAATGAAGATACGCCACGCTGTCGTGAATCATGGCCAGGTTCTCCTTCAATGTGGTGCCAATAACTTTTTTGACGTGCAGACCCCAGCTCTTGCCAAAGACGGTCACAGCAGGGGTTTGTGACTCGAGAAGGGCTATGATGTTTTTATCTTCTTCCACCCGGGTATTCGGTTTCCTGGTACTCCCAAAGGCTGCAAGGCACGCATGCTTAAAACGCATCTTCTTGGCCAGTTCAAAAAACTGCGCATCCTTGGGATTGGAACCAGGCCATCCCCCTTCAATGTAATGTATGCCCATAGCATCGAGTCTTCGGGCGATCCTGAGTTTGTCCTCAGCAGAAAAATTGATCTTTTCTCCCTGGGAGCCGTCTCTGAGAGTTGTGTCGTAGACCAAGATCGATTTCATAGCATCTCATCTCCAATAATAATATTCTCCACTTAAAGCAAAAAAAAACCCGCTATCAGGAGGCCTGGTAACGGATTTTTGTTCGGGTCTATATCCAACAACCTAAGCCATCACCAAGCCTCCAGCCGGTAGCAGGGATATAATAATCCCTACTACTACAATAATCACTATGATGCTGGTAATGGCCTGAGGTCGCATCCTAAAAATCTCCTAACACACGTATTCTGTTGGATTTGATTAACAAATCGCTGATACCTTGTCAACACTTTTTCTTGGATATTCCCTTTAACCAAAAATCCCCGAAAATGCCGACCCACGATTTACGCTCTCATCTTGGTAATAACCAAGGGTGATGGTACGTTTTCGCACTGTCGTATCAGGGCACTTCCTGCTCACGATAAGATTTGTAAAAAAGAAAACGTAGGCTAAAAAAACGGTAACAATAACCCCGATCAAAATTACCCACTTCCGACGGGGATGCTCCTTTACTAACGGAGACGAATCCTCATAGGTTGGCTTGCGCCTCTCTCCTTTCCTTCTGTCAACAAACTCGGGATAGGCCGGGTTCCGATAACGAGGATCAATGTGTTTCCGGCGGTCTTTGCCGTTTCGCCTCTCTTTATGGGGCCACGAGGAGGCCATCACTTTGCCCTTTAACCTCTTATGTACTTTTCACAAGCTGCCACAGCCTACTCGTCTTATCTGCAAAAAGCAACAACAAACCATACAAAGAGTGCCTATGCATCCGACCTCAGGTCAATCTTGAAGCTGCTATCTTCCAACAGCTGTTTCATCAGTTAATCAACAATTGTTCGTACTAGTTAGCAACTTTTGAGGGATTGCAAAAGATCCGGCATAAAATATGCCATAATGAAAAAGCCTGTCCTTGCCGACAGGCTTTGAATACTGGCGGGGACGACGAGACTCGAACTCGCGACCTCCGGCGTGACAGGCCGGCGTTCTAAACCAAACTGAACTACGCCCCCCAAAAAGTTTATTGTGTTCATTGTGTTTATTGGGTTTGTTGCGACTTGGGTTAAAAAGCGACAAACCGTCTGAACCCAACAAACACAAGAAACCGTGTAAACACAACAAACAGTAAAGTGGTGGGCGGAACAGGGCTTGAACCTGCGACATTCGGCTTGTAAGGCCGACGCTCTCCCAACTGAGCTATCCGCCCATAGAATCGTTATTCGTGAATCGTTATTGGTGAGTCGTTATTCGGAGCCCACGATTGAACCGATGCACGATTTACGATTTGGCGCAAGCTTCACTTAGTGTCCGAATAACGAAGAAGCTCACACGTGTCAAGCAAAATGTACGGCAGGATCAGTTTATCTGGAGGGGTTTTACCGCTTCTTCCTCTTTGGGAATCAGCTCTGGAGGCACAATCTCCTCCTGTTCTTCTATAAAAAGCGACTCCCCTGGAGGCAAAATGATAGCACGGGAGAGCACATCATCCATGTGGTCTGCTGTTATCATTTCGATCTGCTTAAGGATCTTTGCTGGAATCTCTTTCAAATCCTTACTGTTTTCCTCAGGGATAATAACCTGAGATATCCGTCCCCGGTGGGCCGCCAGGATTTTCTCTTTTAGCCCGCCAATGGGAAGAATACGACCCCGAAGGGTAATCTCTCCGGTCATGGCCAGATCACGGCGGACCGGTTTTTTAATCAGCGCCGACACAATCGATGTTGCCATGGTTATTCCTGCCGATGGCCCGTCCTTTGGTGTGGCCCCTTCGGGTATGTGCACATGAATATCTACCTTTCTGTAGAAATGTTTCTTCAGGCCAAGCCTGTCTGCCCTGGACCGAACATAGCTCAAGGCGGCCTGGGCAGATTCCTGCATAACCTCCCCTAGCTTTCCTGTGACTGTAAGCTTTCCCCTGCCAGGCATAATGACCGTCTCAATGGCCAGCAGCTCACCGCCCACCTGTGTCCAGGCCATACCTGTGGCCATGCCGATCTCGTCCTTTTCTTCAACCTGCTCATACCGGAACTGAAACACACCCAGATATTTTTGTACCGACTGGGCCGTAATCTTGAGGAGTTTTCCCCCGTCCCCTTTCACAATCTCCCGGGCCACCTTCCGGCAGATAGAAGCAATTTCGCGCTCCAGGTTCCGCACACCCGCCTCCCTGGTATAACGACGGATGATCATCTGAATAGCGCTCCTGGTGAACTTGATATTCTCTTCGGATAACCCGTTCGTGTCAGTCTGTTTGGGAACCAAAAAACGCTCAGCTATCTGGAGTTTGTCGTACTCAGTATATCCGGGCAACCGAATAACCTCCATGCGGTCCTGAAGGGGGGGTGGGATCCCGTGCAGGTTGTTGGCCGTGGTGATGAAAAGTATCTCCGAAAGATCATAATCCACATCGAGGTAATGGTCATTAAACGCAAAATTCTGCTCAGGATCAAGGACTTCGAGGAGGGCCGCCGAGGGGTCACCTCGAAAATCGATGCTCATCTTGTCGACTTCGTCCAGACAAAATACAGGATTGTTCACCTTTGCCTTTTTAAGGGATTGAATGATCTTACCAGGGAGCGCCCCAATATAGGTGCGTCGATGCCCCCGGATCTCGGCCTCATCCCTGACCCCGCCCAAGGAGAGCCGGACAAGTTTTCGCCCTGTAGCACGGGCCACCGATTTGGCCAAAGAGGTCTTTCCTACCCCGGGCGGGCCCACAAAACACAGGATCGGGCCTCGTATCTTCTTGACCAGCTTCTGCACAGCCAGATATTCCAAGATGCGCTCTTTCGGTTTCTCCAGCCCGTAGTGGTCTTCTTCAAGGATAGTTTCCGCCTTATCAATATCCATCTGAAGCTTGCTCCGGTCAAACCAGGGAAGATCGATAAGCCAATCAATGTAGTTCCGAACCACTGTCCCTTCTGCCGACATCGGGGCCATGAGTTTAAGCTTCTTGAATTCTTGTCTTACTTTTGCAGCCGATTCCTTAGACATTCTTTTGCGTTTGATGCGGCCCTGGAGCTCGTCCAGCTCGCTCTTGTAATCGTCCTTGGCCCCCATCTCCTTCTGGATGGCACGCATCTGCTCATTGAGGTAATAGTCCTTCTGGGTCTTTTCCATCTGCTTCTTGACCCGCCCTTTGATTCTCTGCTCCATCTTGAAGATTTCAATCTCAGACTGCATCAATTCGATAAGAAGAGTCATGCGGTCCATCGGCGAGCCAGTCTCGAGCAAACGCTGCTTATCCTGGAGCTTGAAATTGAAATGGGCGGCCACCGTGTCAGCCATTTGAGATACGTCAGTAATAGCCGACAAGTTACTTATGAGATCGTTTGAAATGTTCCTGTTGATCTTGGCATATTCTTCAAACATCCTCAGAACTGTCCGGCTTATGGCTTCACTCTCCGTCTCTGATACTAAGGGTTCAGCAATCACTTCAATCTCACCCAGAACATATTTTTCTTTGTCAATAAAGCGGATCATACGAGCCCGCTTTTTGCCTTCCACCAGCGCCTTAACGGTCCCGTCTGGGAGCCGAAGCAGCTGCAGCACGACCCCGATCGTCCCCACGTCATATATGTCCTTTTCGCCGGGCGAGTCGACTCCAACATTTTTCTGGGTGGCCAGCAGAATCCTCTTGTCCATATTCATGGCGTTGGACAGTGCATTAATCGACTTGGAACGCCCTACAAAGAGAGGGACCACCATATAAGGAAAGACCACAACATCCCTGAGCGGTAGGAGGGGGAGAGTCAATTTTTGTTCTGAATTACTCATTGGTTTCTTCCGTTTCGATATATTAAACATAGTTAAACATATTAAGGTCTACAAAAGAAAGACCTTATTGAGACGAAGCCATTTCCTGGGATTGTTCGAAGAGCAATATCGGCTCCTCTTTGTTCAAAATAACCTCCTCGTTGATCACGCATTCCTTGACCCCTTCCATGGAAGGAATCTCATACATAATGCCAAGCATGGCCGCTTCCATGATGGCCCTAAGGCCACGTGCCCCGGATTTGCGCCCCAAAGATCTCTCGGCAATAGCCCTCAAGGCGCTATCTGTAAAACGGAGGTTTACATTCTCAAGCTCAAAGAGCTTCTGGAACTGCTTCATCAGGGCGTTCTTCGGTTCTGTGAGTATCCTCACCAGGGCGTTTTCGTTCAGTTCGCCCAGCGTGGCGATTACCGGAAGTCGCCCCACAAATTCTGGTATCATGCCAAATTTTATGAGATCTTCAGGCTGAATCGCCTGGAGTATCTCACCGATATTTTGCTCCCTTCGGCTTTTGATATCAGCCCCAAAGCCCATCACCTTGCCACCCAGTCTGTGCTGTATGATCTCAGTCAGGCCGTTAAATGTCCCGCCGCATATGAACAGGATGTCAGACGTATCAACCTTGACAAAATCTTGCTGGGGATGCTTTCGCCCTCCCTTGGGCGGCACACTGGCGGTCGTCCCCTCAAGGATCTTAAGGAGTGCCTGCTGTACCCCTTCACCTGACACATCACGGGTAATAGATGGGTTGTCCCCCTTGCGGGCGATCTTGTCGATCTCGTCAATGTAGACAATACCTCTGCAGGTCTTTTCCAGATCATAATCGGCACTCTGGAGAAGCGACAGGATAATATTTTCTACATCTTCACCCACATACCCTGCTTCGGTCAGGGAGGTCGCATCTGCGATAGTAAACGGGACTTCAAGAAATTTGGCCAGCGTCTGGGCCAGAAGCGTTTTTCCGCACCCGGTCGGCCCGATTAGAATAGCGTTGCTCTTCTGCAGCTCCACATCAGAGGTGTTTACCGACGACTCAAGGCGTTTGTAATGATTGTGAACAGCTACTGCCAAGGTCTTCTTGGCCTCCTCCTGCTCGATTACATACTCATCCAGGAACGCTTTGATAACAGCCGGCACGGGAAATTCTCCCTTTTTATGCGTTCGTGCCTCTTTTTCGTACTCTTCTTCAATTATCTCAATGCACAGTTCAATACACTCGTCGCAGATATAGACCGCAGG
>JAUWXJ010000097.1 GCA_030616425.1 Desulfobacterales bacterium
CTCATCTTCCTGAACGTCGATGATCTCTCGTTCCACCTCCAGGGGACTTGCTCCCTGCCACATGGTTTCCACCGAAATCTCCGGCATGTCCACGTTAGGGGTTAGCTGAATGGGAATCCTGAAGAGTGAGATAAGACCAAAGAGGACCAACAGAATAACCCCAACAGTCACGGTCACAGGCTTCTTTATGGCGATATCAACGAGTTTCATGTTAACTGGTCATTCGTAATTGGGTGCTGGTATTGCGTGTTCAGGGTTTGCCCATTTCATTATCTTTTATTCCGCGCTCCCCACTCCGCGTTCCGAAATACTTTAACTCACTCCAATATCTCCACCGGCTGTCCTGGCTGCAGGCGCTCGTTGCCGCGGATGACGACTTGATCCCCTGGCTTGAGGGGCCCCTCAATAGCGACATTGCCGTCGTAATAGCCAATGACTCGGACAGTCACGGGTTGGGCCACGCTGCTGGCCACAACAAAGACTAGACGGTTGGTTCCGGCTGCCACTATGGCATCCTTTGGCACCAAGAGAACATTCTTTTGGGTTCCGAGGTCGAAGGTCACCCTCGCTTCCATACCGCTCTTGACCTTCAATCCTGGGTTGACTAGACTGACCCGCACCGGGAAAGTACGGGCATTGGGGTCTCCTTCGGGAAGGATGCCAGAAATCTTACCAAAGAATGCCTCATTCGATATACTTGCCACCAGGACCCGGACTCGGTCTTTCGAAATAAGCTTTACAGCATATCGTTCGGGGACGTCCACGGTAATTCTCATACGTCCCAGATCAACAAGAGTAACCACCGGTCCACCGACCGGGAGCCACTCCCCTACCTGGGTATGCTCTTTGGCAACAAAACCTGAAAAGGGAGCAACCACAGTCTTGTTCTGGATGTCGTCCTCAAGCCGCTCGATCTCAGCATCATTACGCAGCAGTTCCTGTTTCAGGGATTGATATTGGTACAAGGCCTCATCATATTTTCTAGCAGCAATGCTGTCTGTATCCTTGAGCTTGGTGTACCGGCCGAGTTCTTTTTCAGCAAAGAGCAGACCCTCGTGAACCTTCCCCCTGGCAGCGACCGCTCCCTTCAGGCGCAGTACAAGATCGGTCGATCTGAGCCTCACAAGGACCTTTCCTTTCTTAACAAAGTCACCCTCGCGGACCGGAAACTCCTCCACCAAACCAGAGACCTCTGCGGCAACCATGCTGCGGGCAATCGCCTCGGTGGTTCCAACCAACGTTATCTGCTCTGAAACCTGCTCTTCAATGACTGAGGCAACCCGCACTGGGGCTGGTGGTGGTCCCTTTGGTTTATTACCTCCATCTTCGGCATGCAAAATAGAGATTACTATCCAAAGGATACTTGAGGCAACCAAAGTGCCGCAGACAATGAAGCTTCTGTGATGCCTTCGCTGCATGAACCCTCTCTTCCAACTGCTGATTACCGGCTATTGATGATTGGCGATTGAGCCTTTCAACAGCCAATAGTCACAGTTTATTGGCTGCTAGCTTACCTATGTTAGCTTCTCGTTTTTCCACAATCCAAAATCCGCAATCATTAGCGGAGCGTACCCACGTATCGGTCCCCCGGAAGAATGATATGTGCCAAAATATCCGGGCATCAATTTCTATCAGACTTTTCAATCTCTATCAACATCCGATTATGCCTTCCCAAAAATGTAAGGATCCCTCAAATGGGGGGAGGCGTTTGCGGCCGTAATAATGGATTGACATCACCACTAATGTTTAATAAAGTTCTACAAGCTGTTTCAAAACCCTTGTTCTCGCCTGGTTGGCCATGTTTGCCAAAATGGACTCGTCCAAAGGTTTTGAAACAGCTTCTATTATATTATCTATCTACTATATTATCTATCTACTCAAACTGGATACCGGCAAATAGTTCGGAAGCTATGGCTTCCTCAAAACCTGCATATATAGAGACCTCCAAAAAAGGGCTCCTGAAGGAAAAGATAGCCCGGGCTTACGAGATCCTGAAGGCCTGCACGCTTTGTCCAAGGGGATGCGGCGTGGACCGGCTCTCAGGCGAAAAGGGGTTCTGCCAGACAGGCGAACACGCCATTGTGTCAAGCTACAGCCCCCATTTTGGAGAGGAGAGCCCCTTGGTCGGGAGCCACGGCTCGGGCACTATATTCTTCGCCCGCTGCAACCTATTGTGCCTCTTCTGCCAAAACTACGACATCAGCCACGAAGGCGAGGGGGTTACCTTCTCTTCTGGAGAGATCGCCAAGGCGATGCTGTTCCTCCAGGATAGGGGTTGTCATAACATCAACTTTGTGACGCCCTCCCATGTTGTGCCGCAGATCTTAGCTGCTGTTGACAAGGCTGTTGAACTCGGCCTGAGTGTACCACTGGTCTATAATACCGGTGGCTATGACAGGGCTGAGACCCTGAGCATCCTGGAAGGCGTGTTTGATATCTATATGCCTGACTTCAAGTTCTGGGACCCAAAGGTATCTGAAGAACTCTGCGAGGCCCCAGATTATCCTGAAGTGGCACAGGAAGCCCTGAAGGAGATGCACCGTCAGGTAGGAGACCTGGTAATGGATGGGGAGGGGATTGCCCAGAAGGGTCTCTTGATCCGCCATCTAGTCCTTCCTGAGGGGCTCGCCGGGACAGGGCAGGCCATGCGTTTCTTGGCAAAGGAAATCTCGCCCAACAGCTACGTAAATGTTATGGCACAGTATAGACCATGCGGCCGGGCCTCTGAGGTACACGCCCTGAGACGCACCATCACTCAGGAAGAATACCAGGAGGCAATTCAGGCGGCCCACAAAGAGGGAATAACCCGCCTTGATGAAAGAAAACGGGTCTTTCTGTTTAACTGGATATAATGGAAAGGATATTCGCCATAGGCGACATACATGGCTGCCTTGACAAGCTAGTCTTCTTGATGGGGGTTGTCGATGTTGACCTGACAGAAGACACACTCCTGTTCATAGGAGACTATATCGATCGAGGCACTCAATCAAAAGAGGTGATAGACTATCTAATTGGCCTGTCCAAGCAGGAAAACCGCGTGATCTTTCTTAAGGGGAATCACGAGTTGATGCTTGAGCATTACTTAGCTGGGATAGACAGGTTCACCTTTCTGGCCAATGGTGGGCAAGCAACCCTTGATAACTACATGAGGGAGTGTGGCCATGCCGGAGCCAACCCAATACCGAGTACACATCTTAACTTTTTTGCAAACCTCCGTCTATATTACGAGACAGACGAGTACATCTTTGTCCATGCGGGCCTTAAGGCGAACGTACCCCTTGAAAAACAAGATGAATGGGATATGCTCTGGATACGGAATGAATTTATATATTCTGATTTTGATTTTGGAAAGCGTGTGATCTTTGGCCACACACCTTTCCGGGAGCCATTGGTTCTTGACAACAAGATTGGCATTGATACAGGTGCCGTCTACGGCAATAAGCTGACCTGTGTGGAGCTGCCAGCTGTAGAGTTTCACAGCGTATAAAAGGAGGAGTTGGTCATGGAAGTACATGATGTGGTCAAGAACATCACCTGGTTGGGACATGACGGGTTTCTCATCAAAGGAGACGGCAAGGCGATCGTCATCGACCCTTTTCAGGTCAAAGAATGCGAGCCCGCGGATATTATCCTGGTTACTCATGAGCACTATGATCACTGCTCACCAGAGGATATCAAGAAGATCCGGAAAGAGTCTACGGTGATCGTAACTGAGGCCGACTCCGCCAAGAAGCTTTCCGGAGATGTGCGGGCAGTGCAACCCGGGGACAAGCTGACGGTTTCTGGAATCCCGATTGAGGCAGTGCCCGCTTACAACAAAAACAAGAATTTTCATCCAGAACAGAATGGCTGGCTCGGATTTATCGTGACAGTGGATGGTGTTAGGATCTATCATGCAGGTGATACCGATCTGATACCAGAGATGGATTCCTTTAAGACAGATATCGCGCTTCTCCCAGTATCCGGGACCTATGTCATGACGGCTGAGGAGGCAGTAGAGGCAGCCAAGATGATTAAGCCGAAGATCGCCATTCCAATGCATTACGATGCCATTGTGGGTTCTGCAGACGACGCCCGGCGGTTCTGCGATGCCGTAGCCGGAACCTGTGAAACGGTTTTACTAAGCTCATGAACTGCAATAGCGAGCGCATTCCCCGTCCCGATTCTATCGGGACTGCAGGGGGCTTCAAAAAGATACTCTCCTTCACGCTATTGGCGCTCGTGCTGTGCGCTAGCACTGCCAGTGCCAAGCGACTCAGTGTTGCGGTGGACAAGGCGAATGTGCGCTCAGGCCCTGGGACAAATAACGAAATTCTGTGGTCTGTTGGAAAGTATTATCCTGTTGACATCATTAAGAAATCTGGAAACTGGTACAAAATCCGTGACTTTGAAGGGGACATAGGATGGATCTACCGGACACTCCTTAAGAAGATTCCAGCAGTTATTGTCAAAGGTGATAGAGTCAATGTTCGGGAGGGCTCAGGAACAAGCTTTAAGATCTTATTTCAGGCCAAAAAAGGGGTCAGCTTCAAACTTTTGAAAAGAAAGAAAAAGTGGCTTAAGGTCAAGCACGCGGACGGGGATGTCGGATGGCTCCATAAAAACCTCGTATGGGGCTATTAACCCAACACCGCCCTTCACCATATCGCCACCATTTACGACTCCACACCCGGGCAAACATCAAGAAACTCATATCGCATAGATCTCATCCAGCCGGCGGTCGTACATCTTTCCGATGCCATATTCTTGCCGCCTCAAGAACTTTTCCTGAGACGGTCCTATGATCTGCATCTCAGTGTGTTCCTTTTGTACTTCAAGCGCAATCTTCATCTCCTTGGTACACCCTGTACTGAACGTGGCATCCTTGCCGACCCACTCAGGGGGAACCTTGGTCTTCATGATTTGGAAGGCCTTTACGATATCATCGTATGACTGGAACCGCCATATGTCGATCAACCCGCTTCGTTGAACAATCTCCCACATGAACATCAAGTCATCAGCATCCATGCCGGGCTCACCATGCTCTGCGGGGTTGATGATAAAGGTATTCACAGATTGCTCTTTAAGGAACCGGATATGGGTTACCATGATTTTTCTTGCCATAGCCTCCTTGCCGGGGATAGACCCGATAATGCCGCTGTAAAATATCACTGTCATCCCTTTCTCTTTAGCCGCTTCCATCTGCGAGATTATCTGCTGTCCCTTCTTTTCCAGGTCCTTGTGTGAGAACTTAATCACGGCAGGGTGTCTGGCCTTGTACCATATTGGGGTTGGCCCCATGGAGATCTTATCGTCAAATTTCTTCCCTCCCTTTTTCATCTTAGCCTCTTTGTTTCAGGAGCTTCTTTACAGATTCATCTATTACATGACTCGGCTGCAACCCAACGAAATAACTGCTGATTCTGCCATTGCGGTCTATGAAAAAGGTTGTCGGAATCCCCTTGATCCCACCATAATCGAGAGCCACCTTCCTGGTTCCCAGCACGATTGGGTAAGTGATCCTGTATTGCCGAACAAATGGCTTCAAAACAGCTTCACCTTCCTGATCGAGCGACACACCGATGATCTCAAGCCCCTTATCTCTGAATCTTTCATAAAGCCGGACAAGCTCGGGAATCTCTCGGCGGCAAGGACTACACCAGGTAGCAAAGAAGTTTAAGACCACAACCTTACCCCTAAGGTCGGACAGGCGAAGGATATTTCCATTTAGATCCTTGAGCGCGAAATCGGGAGCAGCGCGGGAGGCAGATTCACTCTGGTCTCCCTGTCCGCCACACTCACAAATCAAAATGATTACAAGAGCACTTACAAGCAAGGACCTAGCGAAATACTTCATGATTGCTGCCTCTTGATGCATTGTAACAATTGAAGCTCCCTGCAGCAAGCTGCGTGGAATGCGCTCGCTGTTGCGGTTCAAGGATTTTGCACATTATCGAGGCTCTTTTTAACACAGTCCAGAATGGAGTCCATATCTGCATGCGAGCCGTTCAGGAAGATCACAAAGTAGTGTGGGTTGCCTGATCTGCCCTCGATATATCCGGCTCTCGTCTTGACGCCCCCCAAGGTGCCGCTTTTGTATAAAACCTCTCCTTCACGTACAAGGAGGGCCCGGTGCGGCTCAAAGCGCCTCAAGACAGTAAGCATGTCCAGAGCTGATAGCCGGTTATTTCTTGAAATCCCGGAGCCCTCTGCAATCTCAATATCCTCCAACTGGAGCACCCCTCTGGCATAGTCAGAAAGGACACTCACCCCTTTGGCTAGGGTGCCGGGTGGGCCATGCACATGAGCACCGAGAGCGAGCATAATCTGATTAGCTATAAAATTGTTCGAAAACTCAAACATCCGCTTCACAACCTGTTCAAGTGTAAAGTTCGAACGATAGGTATAGACTAGCCTGTCTCCAGGACCCACCATACCTCGGCGGATCTTCCCCTGACACACCTTGCCCCTTTCTTTTAGAAAGTGCATCAGGAACTCTCCTGCATAATGTGCAGCCTCTTGCGCATTTTCACAGAGGTTGTAACGACCGCTACTTAAGCCCGCCAACCGTAACTTCTCAAGGGCAAACGGGGTCATGGGGGTGTAGGGTTCTGCTGAGACAATCCTGCCCGTGTCATCCACCTTGAAAGAAATCGTGTTAAAATTGGCACACAACGCCCCATTCGGGGCATTATAGGAATTGGCGGAAGGGACAATCCCTGGGATACGTATGTCATCAACAAAATAGGTGCTATCAAGGACAAGATCCTTGAAGCCCTGGAGCCTGGAGGACAGGGTTTTGGCTATCTCTTGCCACGCCTCGGTGATAAGGAGGGGGTCCCCATACCCTTTTATTTTCAGGTTTTGGTCATGGTCCTGATAAAATTCGGTCTGGAACCTGTAAGACTTCCCCAGGTGATGAATAGCTGCAAGGGCTGTCAGAACCTTCAGGGTCGAGGCAGGGACACATTTTCTTGCTTCGTTCTTGCTGTAAATGATGCGGCCGCCAGGGCCGACCACCAGCAGGGCATCATGTGAGGAGATTTGGCTCAAAACCGAAGATGGCTCCCGAGCCGCGGAGATGGGAGGCTGAAATAACCACACAGCACAAACCAGTAAAGCAAATCCCGACACAACGGCTTTCCGCTGTGCGTAAATTATCGCTGTGAAGGACAAGACCGATTTGAATCGCATATGAAATGCCCCGCATCTTCCTTGAGGCTTGTGGGGCCTCAAGGGCTTCTATCTCCCATCCGGGAATGATTACATGAAATTTTTTGTATATCATACCTTCCATAACTACCTCAAACGATTATCGAGAAAAGAGGTGTCTTCCCTTTTTGACCGGCCTGCCCCCCGTGCAAATCACGGGGTTTCATTGCAAACAAAACACGGGTTTGTTATCGTGGCCACGTTTTACATGAGGGGAATTCTCTTGGGGGTCTGATCACCGCCCCCTGCGCTTGTCTCTAATATGCCCGGGATGGAGTTAAATGAAATCCGCAATGCGCCTGTCGGCTTGAGAACATCCCCGAGATCCGCAATTAAAGCGAAAGGAGAACGAACCAATCAATTGGAACGCATTGTCTTGGTCTCAACACCCTGGCCCCTTTTTAGCCGACCCTCCATTCAGCTAGGTACGCTGAAGGCGTATCTGGGGTCGCAGTTTCCCGACCTGAAGGTGGAGGCTCCACACCTTTATCTGAAGGTGGCAAAAACCATCGGATACAAGCTCTATAATGCGATCTCGGAAAGGACCTGGCTCGCAGAATCCGTTTACGCCGCCCTGCTATTCCCAGAACGCCTGCAATATATAGAAAAAGTCTTCCACCGAGAGGCTGTGCGTAAACCCCTGGCCCGTGAGGTTGGTCTCAAAACCCTGGCCACACAGGTTGAGGGAGTCTCAGACGCCTTTATTAACAGTACAGACTGGGGGGCCTTCGGGCTTGCAGGTTTTTCAATATCTCTTTGTCAGCTCACCTCCTCGCTCTATTTTATCAAGCGAATCAAGAAAAAGTTTCCAAATCTCATTATAGTGGTGGGCGGGTCTATGTTTGCAGGAGACTCAACCCGGAACCTGTTCCAGGTCTTTCCAGAAGTCGACTTTGTCGTCAATGGTGAAGGGGAGTTGCCCCTGAGCCGATTGGTTGGTCATCTGAAAGATACCCAAGGCCGTGAGGCACCTCCCCCTATTCCAGGGGTTATCACGCCGAAGGCCGCAAAAAACAGAGCCCCTGTATCGTTCTGCCAAATGAAGGACCTGGATAGCCTGCCACCCCCTGACTACGATGACTACTTTCATCTGCTCAAGACATTCGGGCCACAAGAAAACTTCTTTCCAACCCTTTCAGCCGAAATATCCCGCGGGTGCTGGTGGCGACGGCCACAAGGTGCCGGCAAGCGTACAGGGTGCGCCTTTTGCAATCTCAACCTCCAGTGGGACGGCTATAGGTCAAAGAGCCCATTGCAAGT
>JAUWXJ010000187.1 GCA_030616425.1 Desulfobacterales bacterium
TTGGATTGAACAAATCAAGTAATATTAACTTGTTGAAATTACCTGAGTAAAATTGAAAATCTTTTTTACGAGGTTTTCGGTCAAGCACTACTTAGATGTGAGGGAGACCGGTGGCATGGGTTTCCAGAAAGGATCTTGAAAGATCAGGAAAACATTTCAAGAAAATGGGCGAGGTAAAATGGGAAATGTAAATGTTACGATTGACGGTATCAGGGTGAGCGGTGAAGAAGGGATGACCCTTCTCCAGGCGGCGAAGCAGGTCGACATCGAGATCCCCACACTTTGTCACCAGGATGGGATAACGCCGTCTGGCAATTGTCGGATCTGCGTGGTTGAAGCGGAGGGATCAAAGCAACTGGTTGGCTCCTGTCACACGCCAATTGCTGAAGGCATGGTCATCCATACCCGTTCTTCCAAGGTCCTGGACGCACGCCGGGCAACTATAGAGCTCCTGCTTTCAGGGCATACGGGCCCCTGTGTGACGGACACGGAGGCAAAGGAGTGCAGGCTGCACGAGATTGCATCCGAGCTGGAGGTGGGCCCTCCCAGATTTCAGGTGAGGAAACCACGTTTCTACCCTATAGAGGATGTGAGCCCCTATGTGCGGCGGGATATGTCCAAGTGCATTCTGTGCCGGAAATGTATTCGGGCCTGCAGCGAGATCGCGGCGCGGAATGTTTTCAGCATGGCCTATCGCGGCTTTGGCTCCAAGGTCGTAGTGGATTTGGACGTACCCCTCAACAAAGAGGTATGTAAGGATTGTGGAATCTGCATAGAGTATTGCCCGACAAGTGCGCTGATGTGGCCGGAGGCAGTGAAGAGAAGAGATGGCTCGGAGAAGGGAAAAGCCCAAGCGAAGCCTGCGCCGGAAAACGGAAGACGTGAGAAACTGCTCGACATGCTTGAGGCCAGTCAAAGAGAATCGGGGTACATCTCGGAAGAAGCAATAGCTGAGATGGCAGGAGGTCTGGGACTTTCGGTTAGCGAGGTGTATGGTGTAGCGAGCTCTTATGCCTTTCTTTCCACAAAGCCACAGGGGAGGCACGTGATCAGGATATGCAAGAGTCTGCCTTGCTATATCAAGAACCCGCCCATGATCATTGAGGGTGTGGAAAAAGGGATCTGGATAAGGCCTGGAGAGACGACGTCTGATGGAAGGTTTTCTTTTGAATTGACAAACTGCATTGGAGCGTGTGATCAGGCGCCGGCCATGCTGATAAATGATAGGGTGTACGGGAATCTGGCGCCTGAGAAGATATCCGAGATCCTTCAGTTCCATGAATAGATTTCAGTGGAGGGTTTGCCGTGGCAGAGACACGAATTGTCTTACAGAACTGTGAGGTTATTGACCCTGGGGATATCGCCACCTACATAGAAAGGGATGGCTTTAAGGCCTTAGACAAGGCCCGAAAGATGGCCCCTGAGGAAGTCATTTCACAGGTAAAGGCCTCAGGGCTCATGGGCCGGGGAGGGGCTGGATTTCCCTGTGGTGTGAAGTGGGAGCTGGCCAGAAAGGCCCCCGGAAATGAGAAGTTTATTATCTGCAATGCGGATGAGGGTGAGGTGGGGACCTTTAAGGACAGATATATCATCGAGCATGACCCCTTTGGCCTCATTGAGGGCATTGCCATTGCCGGCTATGCCATAGGGGCAAAGAGGGCCTATATCTATCTGCGGGGTGAGTACCACTTCCTGCTTGACCTCCTCACTGGTGCCTGTGATCAGGCAAGGCAGAAGGGCTATCTTGAAGGGCTCGATATAGATCTCCGGGAAGGTGCCGGCTCCTACATCTGTGGTGAGGAATCCGCCCTTATGGACTCTATCGAGGGAAAACGGCCAGAGGCCCGCTACCGACCACCCTTTCCCCCAAGCAAGGGGCTGTGGGAAAAACCAACCATTATCAACAACGTGGAAACCCTCATGAATATCCCCCGCATTGTCTCTAATGGGGCCTCCTGGTTTGCTGAGATGGGCACCAAAGAGAGCACCGGTACCAAGGTGTTCTCAGTAAGCGGCGATGTGCAAAGGCCAGGTGTCTATGAACTCGTCATGGGAAGCAGGCTCAGCGAGGTGGTCACCGAGCTTGCCGGCGCCAAAGAGGTCAAGATGGTCCAAGTAGGTGGTGCCAGCGGCGGCATCGTCCCTGCCTCCATGATCGACACACCCCTGTCCTATGAAACTGTCTTAGGCTCGGGTGCCATTACGGTGTTTAACAAGACTAGAGACGTGATTGACTTTGTCTACCGGACCATGGAGTTTCTCAGCGAGGAGTCCTGCGGTAAGTGTGCGCCCTGCCGGGAGGGCACAGAGGTGATGGTTGAGATCCTGGAAAGACTAACCAAAGGCGAGGGTGTGCAGGAGGATATCGGGGTATTGGAGGAGCTTTCCAATGTGATGATGCTCTCCTCTCTGTGCGGCCTTGGCCAGTCAGCCCCGACCCCGGTGTTAGAGACCCTCAAGTATTTTAGAAACGACTATGAGAACCGGATCAAACAGTCGGTGTTTTTAAGGGCCCTGAGGGGCATAAAATAAGGAGGAAAAAGTGAAAGAAGCACCAATTGACACATCAAAATACCTGTGTCCCTACTGCGCAACGACCTTTGATACCCTTGATAGGCTAAAGGCCCATGTCGTTGCCGAGCATACCACCGAGCCACTGGCACGGCCTGAAGGACTGATCAAGCTGACCATCAACGGACAGATCTATGAACTCCGGGTTGAGCCGAACTGGACCCTCTTCCACCTCATCCACGACAAGCTGGGCCTCACTGGGGTAAAGATGTTTTGTGATCGGGGGGCATGTGGGTCATGTACCGTTATCATGGACGGAAGGCCCATCCTCTCGTGCATGACTTTGGCCATCGAGTGTGATGGCAAGAGCATAGAGACCTCGGAGGGGATTGCTGCGGCCAAACACCCCCTCATTGAAAGCTATGTCAAGCACCACGCCATGCAGTGTGGCTACTGCACACCAGGCTTCGTGGTCACCGCAAAGGCACTGCTGGACAAAAATCCCAACCCGACAGAGGAGGAGATAAGAGAGGCCCTTTCAGGCAACCTGTGTCGGTGTGGAACTTATCCCCAGCATCCCAAAGCTGTATTGGAAGCAGCGCAAGAAGTAGCAACTCACCCGGAGGTTAAATAAGGATGGCTGAAGACATCAAAGAAATGCCCAATAATCCAATGGAGCATGACAAATATGTGCCTGAGACATTCAGGATATTAGGGAAAAGGGACGTACGAAGGATCGACGGATTCCGGAAGGCAAGTGGAAAGGCCAGATATACGAGGGACGTGATACTGCCGGGGATGCTGTATGCGAGATGGCTGACATGCCCTTTTGCCAATGCAAAAATCATCAGCATGGATACGAGCAAGGCTGAAGCCCTGCCGGGCGTAAGGGCTGTACTCAGGTATGATGATCCTGAAGTATACGGAAAAAGGATCCCAACTTTACACGGGGGGGAAGAGGATATCCTGGCCGGGTATGCCTACTTCCAGGGGCAGCAAGTGGGCGCTGTGGTGGCGGCCGATACAGAGGATATCGCCAATGAAGCGCTGAAGCTTATACGAGTAGAGTGGGAGGAGCGGCCTTTTGTCCTGGAACCGGCTGAGGCCCTCGAACCGGGCGCGCCCTTGGCAAGGCCTGAGTGGAGGCCTGAGGGTAATCTGCTACCTTTGTTTTTTCAGCCTTCCAACGTCTTTAGCTTTGGCGACGTAGAGAAGGGTTTCAAAGAGGCTGACAAAATTATTGAGTTCAAGGCCAGGCGGCGGTATCACGGGTGTTCGGATGCGGAACTGGTAAGCGGCATTACAAGATGGGAAGGAGAATGCGCCGAGCTTTGGCTTCATCACCAGCACCCGTACGAGCATAAATGGATGATGAATCAATGGTTTGGCATACCCATGAGTAAGGTGAAAATCAACTCTCCATATAACGGGGCCATGTTTGGGGGTTGGAACTGGATAGATTATGGTATGATTCCTCAATACGTAAGTGCGCTTCTGGCCAGGAGGACTGAACGGCCTGTAAAATGGATCTTTGATAGAAGGGATGATTTTACTTTTGGATCACTGGACGCTATGGAGAGCGAATTTAAGGTCGGAGTCAAAAACGACGGAACAATTACAGCAGTGAAAATCAAAAGTCTTTTCAGCAACCTCTCTTTTGAAGCAGGCCTGCATTTCCTGGAGAACTGTAAAGTTCCTCATATCGAATCCGAGACCCTTGTTGCTCAGGTTAATAAAGGACCCGTAATGGCGATTCGATGTGAACAGCTT
>JAUWXJ010000021.1 GCA_030616425.1 Desulfobacterales bacterium
CATATGCGACACTACATTTTAGATTACTCACTAAACAAGGAAGAGTGATTTATTCAACAAAAAAGTTTGAATTCCTTCAAGATGTTTCTGATATGTTGTCATCGAATTTTATAGCGGAGGGAGAACACCCAGCCTATTTTACAGCCAAATGCGACGAGCCTGGGGAGGAAGAAGAATTGTTTGCTCATGCCCATTCAGAAGGTTATGGGGATTTTAAAGGATTAGAATGGGTTTTGGTAGTTGAGTATGAAACAGGAGAAATATTCGCTCCTGTTGCTGAATTAAGAAACGATATAGCAACTGTATCACTTGCTGTAGCCATATTGGTCCTAATAGTTATCTTTATTGCTCTCAAGGACTATTTCCGAGAATCTCATAAAACTCAGTAGGGCCGGAAAGAGAAATTGAACCCCGGATCAATCGATCAATCCCCTGCCCCAACCTCATTTCAACGATATCATAGAATCGAAACATGCCTAACCTTCCACAATATAGAGCGTCAATTTAGTGCTTGACGCACAACACGATTTTTGCCATATTTCAGCAATTGTTATCCTTTCTTCTTATTCTTATATCGTTGAGATAGAGATAGTGAAAACTCATCCCTTAAAGAACTTCCGCAATATGCCGGAAACCCGGTGCAGGCAACGTTTTCTGGGTCATGCACGCTTGTGGGTCTTTCTCCCAATCCTTTTATCCCTCCTCACCGCAGGATGCGCAACAACAAAGAGCATGCTCGCGAGTGTTGAGACGGTCGAGGTCCGTCTGAACGGCGAGAGTGGTCCTGCCTCAGCCCGTTTTACCAGGGAAGAGCTGATCGGCGGTCTGCTTATGATGTTGAAGGCCAATGAGAACTCAGAGGCGGTCTTATGCTCCACAGACGCCGCTACCAGGGAATGTAAAGAGGAGATGCTTTCGTGGTTTATTCAGGGAGGACCGATACCCGGTATAGGATCATTCAAAAAACCGTACCTGACACAGGTCGCGCTCGACAAGGAGACCTCACAGATCAAATTTGTGATGGATGCCACGGTAAGGTGGATCGGGACCCCCGTGTTTTGCCAGGATGCCTATACTGAGCTTACTGTTTTCTCGACCGATCAAATCCTCATTGAGGCCAAATTCACCTGCACCTGGACGGTCTTTCCAAATGTAGCGATCATGAAGTATGCCGTCAATTTCATCGATTTTGACAACAGCATTATTGCCGGCAATTATTCGGTCGCTGTCGGCGGGTTATTCATTATCGGTGGGGGTAGCGGAACCTTTATGATGCGTTTTGCGCGGAAGAATACGCTGGTTGCACAGGCGGCTGAGGAGGCGGTAGAGGATATAGTTGAAGATACGGCAGAGGAGACGGTAAAGGAGGTAGAGGAAACAGCTGCGGAAACGGATAAAGGTACGGCTAAGGATATCCCAAAGGAGACGGCTAAGAAAGCTGTCCTCATTTCTGTCGGGCAGTTACCATCCCAGATACTGGCCGCTCCCGTTCCCACGCAAGAAGAAGTAAAGAAGAGCAAGAGCAAGGGTGACATCGACCCTGCCGAACAGACCCTGTGGGAATCTGTTTCCAAAAAGAATAGAGCAGATGGATACAGGGAATACCTCTCACGCTACGCCAAAGGTCGATTTGCCGATGTTGCCAAGACGAATCTACGGGTAATTGAGGAGAGAGAGGCTCAGAACAGAGAACTCGCCTTCTGGAGCAAGATCAAGGAGAGCACCGATCCGAACGATTTTGAATCTTATATATCCAAGTATCCCAAGGGGCTCTTTGTGGATCTTGCCTCAGCTCGGGCACAGCAGTTGAGGGCTGCCGCTACCGAAGCCGCGGCCATGGATGTCGAGCTGGCGTTGTGGAACCAGGTCAAGGGGAACACGGATGTGAATGAGATACAGGTCTATATCAAACGTTACCCCAGGGGCCAGTTTGCGAGCATCGCCCGAAACCGCATAAAGAAGTTGACCGCTGTATCCCAAGAAAGGTCTGACCTTGAAATGGGAATGTGGGGCAGGGTTAAGGATAGCCGCAAGATCAGCGACTTCCAAAATTTTCTCCAGGCATTTCCAAACGGTATCTTTGCCGGTATCGCAAAGTCCAGAATAGAGAACCTGATCAGCCTCAAAGCACAGACCGTAGAGCTGGCCTTCTGGGACACTGTTAAAAATAGCTCAGACCCAAAGGAATTTGACGAATATCTCCGCCGCTATCCAAAAGGACAGTATGCAGATCATGCCCGTCGCCTGTCCCGAAACCTGGCTTCACTTAAGGCAGAGCGCGAGGAGTTGGCGCTCTGGGAGTCGGTCAAGGACAGCAAAGGCCCTGACGACCTTGATCTGTATCTTGTAAGATATCCTGAGGGACGTTTCGCCAAGGTCGCCCGTGAGCGGCAGAAGACAGCAGCACTGGCGAAAACCATGGCTGACATCGACTTTGGACGTTACTATGCACTTGTCATCGGGAACAATGATTACCAGCACCTGAGAAATCTGGCCACGGCAGTAAGCGATGCGAACGCGGTCGGGTCCATTCTTGAGCAGTCCTATGGGTTTGAGGTCACGCGTCTGACCAATGCAAGTCGTAAGCAGATCATTGACGCGCTGAGCCGCTTCCGGCGCACGCTGACCAAAACAGACAACCTTCTCATCTATTTTGCCGGGCACGGCTGGCTGGACAAAGAGGCCGGGCGGGGTTACTGGCTGCCGATTGACTCAGAGCGCGATAGCCCGGCTAACTGGATCTCGACCGGCGATATCTCGGATACGTTGAAGGCTATGGCAGCCAAGCATGTAATGGTCGTTGCAGACAGCTGCTACTCGGGCACGCTTGCACGAGCTGTCAAATTAAGTATTCCTAGCTCAGAATATTTCCGCCGCATGGCAAACAAGCGGGCGAGGGTCGCCCTGACATCAGGCGGAGTCGAACCTGTTCTGGACGACGGAAGCTATGGACATTCAGTCTTTGCAAGGGCCTTTCTTGAAGTCCTTGAAAAAAATGAGGGCGTTCTTGAAGGTACCCGCCTGTTCAATGGACTCCGCCGTCGCGTGATCCTAAACGCTCCGCAGACCCCGGAATACTCCGATATCCTCTACGCCGGGCACGAAGGCGGAGATTTCCTCTTTGTGCGCAAGTAGACGTCTATCCCATCTCTTCGCGTCTGTTGCCGCCATTTATCAGCCTGTTTCAGAATCCCCTGCACTTGCCAATAAATCGGATTTGAGTTAAGGGTAAAGAAATGCGCGTGGGATAATCATGAAAATAGGCGTGATCTCAGATACACATATCAGTAAACCAACCCCTGACCTTTACGAACTACAACACACGGTTTTTGCTGATGTGTCGATGATTTTGCATGCAGGCGATCTCACCGAGTTTGAAGTGCTGGACGCATTTTCAGACAAAGAGGTCGTTGCTGTATGTGGTAACATGGACTCCCATATTGTCAGGAATCGACTCCCGGCCAAAACTGTTCTTGAGATAGAAGGCTTTCGAATCGGCATAACCCACGGTTTAGGCACCCCGTTTAGGATGCCAAAAAAGGTAGTGGGTGCATTCGATGGAGTGGATGCCATAATATACGGGCACACCCACCGGCCAGATAATAAGGTCAGGGATGGGATTCTCTTTTTCAATCCAGGGGCCTATTCCGGCGGGTTCCTCTCTGTGAGAAAGCGATCGGTCGGTATTCTGACGTTGGGGGAAACGATCTCGGGCCAGATCATCAAACTTTGATATGGAAAGGTAGCCTATCCCCTAGGCCTTCGGCTGCTTGGTCAATACTGCTTCCACCTTGCTCTTGGCTGATGCCTCTTTATCCCTTCTGTCATCGATCTTGAAAGAGGTTAAAACCCGAAGTGCCCCGGCCTTAAACGGCACTTCATGCATCTTCAATATCACCTCAAAGAGCTCCCTGAGATCACCCTCTATAATGGTCCCCATGCCGTGCACTTCATGGGTGAGACCAGAGTCCTTAACGACCTCAAGGCACGCCGCAACATAGCTGCTCAGGCTGGTCGACCCTGTTCCGATCGGAACGATGCTAAGCTCTGCAATAGCCACAAGAGCCCCCCTTTTATTTTGTAAGTTTTCGGAAAACGCTGCCAAGAATAGTGAATATCCTGATATGATCTTGATTACCAAGTGTCTCGTCGGTTTGTCCTGTTTGCCCGTTGCCCGGTTTGCCCGTGGGCGAGTAATGAAAGCTATCTGATAGAACTGACAAATGGGTTAACCGACTCCATAGTTCGCACGATATGTTCGCCGTACAATGGGTGTCAAGGAAAAATACCCTGGGCAGGGCATACACAGCAATATTGGTTGACGGTAGGAACTTACCGGTGCAAAATATAACATTTGGCTCTTGGCCCTGCTGTACAAATGAAAAACTAGAGTAAGCGAAACAATGCCTTTAGACAAAATCTGCGTACGCGGCGCGCGCCAGCATAACCTGAAAAATATCGATGTTGACATCCCTCGAAATCAGCTTGTTGTTATAACCGGCATTTCAGGCTCTGGGAAATCTACGCTCGCCTTTGATACGCTTTATGCTGAAGGGCAGAGGCGATACGTTGAGTCTCTTTCAGCTTATGCCCGCCAGTTTTTGGAGCAGATGGACAAGCCGGATGTGGACAGCATCGAAGGCCTTGCCCCAGCCATCGCGATCGAGCAAAAAACTATCACCAAGAACCCCCGTTCTACAGTAGGCACTGTTACTGAGATCTACGATTACCTTCGACTCCTGTTTGCCCGCATAGGCAAGTCACATTGCCACCAATGCGGAAAACCCATCACAACCCAGACCAGCCAAGAGATAGTAGATCGGGTCATGGCCCTCAGGCCGGGTACCAAGGTCATTATACTCTCTCCTGTGGTGACCGGTCAGAAGGGAACCCATAAAAGGCTGTTTCAAAGGCTGCAAAAGGACGGCTTTGCGCGAGTCAGGGTAGACGGCAAGGTGCTTGACCTGGGTGAAGCTGTTTCGCTCGACAAAAACACCGAGCACAGCATAGAGGTGGTCATTGATCGCCTGGTTGTTAAAGAATCGGCCCGGAATCGTTTCGCCGACTCTATCGAACTTGCCATGGGGCTCTCAGAGGGTCTCGTGTTTGTGGACCTATTACAGGGCGAGCTTCTCATTTTTAGTGAAAAGGCAGCCTGCACGATTTGCGGTATCAGTTATCCTCCTTTCACACCAGCCAGTTTCTCCTTCAACAGTCCCCAGGGGGCCTGCCCTGCCTGTGACGGCCTTGGCTCCATGATGATCTTTGACCCCGACCTGATCGTGCCTGACCCTACCCTTTCTCTGAGGGACGGCGCGATTATCCCGTGGGAAAATCGGCATTCGGTCTACTTCTATCAGTTATTAGATGCTATCACTCGACACTTTAATGTGACGGTCTATACGCCGTTCAACGAATTCCCCGAAGCCCTGAAAGATCTCCTCCTTTACGGGTCCAAGGGTAAGGAGATGCCATTTTATCTTGAACGGAGCGGCAGGCGTTATACCTACTCCAGGCCCTTTGAGGGGATTATTCCGAACCTTGAACGGCGTTATAAGGAGACCCGATCACACCATGCCCGAGAAGGGATTGAGCGGTTTTTGAACGTGCAACCCTGCCCTGAGTGTCATGGTGCAAGGCTCAAACCAGAAAGCCTTGCAGTAAGGGTTGGCAACGAGTCAATACATTGGGTGTGCACGCGCTCAGTCACTGAACTCCTTGAATTTTTTGAGGCTATTTCACTCTCCCCCCGAGACAGGGTCATCGCAGATCCAATACTAAAAGAGATCACCGAGAGACTCGTCTTTTTGATCCAGGTGGGACTGGGGTATCTGACGCTCGATCGTGCTTCGGCCACACTTTCAGCAGGAGAGGGCCAGCGGATTCGCTTGGCCACACAGGTTGGCTCCAAACTGACCGGCGTACTCTATGTCCTGGATGAGCCGAGTATTGGGCTGCATCAGCGGGACAACCAAAGGCTCCTTGGCACCCTTAAACAGATGCGTGATCTCGGAAATACGGTTCTTGTGGTGGAGCATGACGCGGAAACAATCCTTTCAGCTGACCATGTGATCGATATGGGGCCGGGAGCCGGGGCTAACGGCGGACACCTTGTATTTAACGGGCCGCCTGAGGCCTTGGTTCAGGACGAGAAATCTGTTACAGGCCAGTATCTGTCGGGTCGCAAGATCATACCAGTGCCTCCAAAACGCCGGCCATTGGGAAATGGCTATCTGGTCGTGGAAGGGGCATCGACCAACAACCTGAAAGATATCACAGTCCGGTTCCCGCTGGGGTGTCTGGTGTGCATCACCGGGGTATCCGGGTCGGGCAAATCGAGCTTGGTCGTTCAGACGCTCTATCCGTCTCTGGCTCGGCGCTTCTATCATTCCATGAAGGCCGTGGGCAAGTACAGGCGGCTGACCGGCCTTGAAAGGATAGATGCTGTAATCAACGTAGACCAGTCTCCGATCGGACGAACTCCGCGTTCCAATCCAGCGACTTACACTGGTCTGTTTGCAGATGTTCGAGATTTGTTCGCGAAAATTCCAGAGGCCAGGGTACGTGGATATAAACCAGGACGCTTCAGCTTCAACGTAAAAGGAGGACGGTGCGAAGCATGTCGGGGGAACGGAATCACAAAGATCGAGATGCACTTTCTTCCTGATGTCCATGTCACGTGCGATATCTGCCGGGGGAAACAGTACAATCGGGAGACCCTCGATATCAGGTACAAGGGGAAAAACATCTCGGAAGTGCTGGACATGACCGTAGACCAGGCACTCGACTTCTTTGGCAAGATCAAGAGGATAAAAACCAAGCTTCAGACCTTGGCAGATGTCGGTCTGGGCTACGTTCGCCTCGGACAATCCGCAACAACCCTTTCCGGTGGAGAGGCCCAGCGGATCAAGTTAGCAAGAGAGTTCAGGAAGCGCGCAACAGGGAGAACCGTCTATATACTGGACGAGCCTACCACAGGGCTCCATTTTGCCGACATCCAGAACCTCTTGGACGTGCTGGACCGGCTTACTGATGCTGGCAACACCATTATTGTGATCGAGCATAATATGGACGTGATCAAGTTTGCCGATCATATCATAGACCTTGGACCAGAAGGAGGAGATAAGGGCGGTTATATAGTGGGGTGCGGTACACCAGAGGAGATTACCCAACTCCCGGCATCTCACACCGGCAAGTTCCTTGGCAGGGTGCTGCGTCCTGACTAAAGCCGGAGCTTAAAGCTAAAAGCTGAAAGGCAGTAAGGCTTCCTTGAGATTTCTGATCTTTTGTTGCCTTTGAGCTTTAAGCTTTCAACCTTCAGCTTCAACTATCCGCCCAGCCTTGAGCGAATGCGGTGCCGCCGTGACTTTGATGAGGTAAGCCTGTAACAGAGGACATCAAACTTGAGGCTGAAATCTATGTTTTCAACAAAGATATGGGCGGGGCACTGAAGCTGGACCGGCGCAAAATTCAGAATGCCACAAACCCCGGCCCTTACCAGCAAGTCCGCACCGTTCTGAGCCCATCTGGGCTTTACAGCAATCACACCGATCTCTATGCCCTTTTTCTTGACCATACGACCAATATCTTCCAAGGGCGCAATCTCTATGTCGCCAATTTTTAGGCCGATTCTCTTCGGTTTTCTGTCGAACGCTGCCACAAAGGTGTACCCCTTGTCGACAAGCTGAGCATGCCTCAATAGGGCCCACCCAAGATTTCCTACCCCCACCAAGCCCAAACGCCATTCTTTGTCCAGGCCAAGGATCTTCTTAATCTCAAACAGGAGTTCTGTTACATAGTAACCAACACCCCTAACTCCGAATTGACCAAAATAGGCCAGATCCTTCCGGATCTGTGCGGGATTAATGCCGCAGATGTCTGCCAGACGCACCGACGAAACTACTTCTACGCCCTTTTGGTCTAACAGTTCAAGATTCTTTGCATAAATCGAAAGGCGAGTAATTACGATTGAAGGAATTTTTATAAATTTCACGAATACAACTCTTCAGTCGACATATCAAAATTGCTTGAATCTTCCGGGTAGGGTTTGTAAGAAAGGGCTTAAAACAAAGTAATAAAGAAAACAGGGTTGCCCGCCAAGAACTGGCGGCTGCAACCCTGCCCTCTTTTTCTTTCTAATTAATGGACTGCAAATAGTTTTGAGATCGGCTCAGAGTACGGATGAGCGTAAATCAGAATCAAGGCAATAACCAGGGTATAAATACACAGGGCCTCGATCAAGGCCAGACCGATCAACATGGTCACGGTCACCTTACCTGAGGACTCTGGGTTCCTGGCAATACCTTCGACCGCACTCTTGACTGCGGTGCCCATACCGAGACCGCATCCAAAGGCTGCGAGGGCAATAGCAAAGCCGGCGGCAAATACGGATACCGTGAAGTACTTCAAGGCGCTAATGGCCATCTCGTCACCTGCGGCATAGGCCACTGTGGAAAGGGCAAACAGCAAAAATGCAGACCCCAACGTGGAAAATGACAGTTTCTTGAACATAGACTCTTCCCTCCTTTACTGTGAAATTTTATTAATGGGCTTCTTCCAATGCAAGTGTAAAGTACATAGTAGAAAGCAAGTAAAACACAAAGGCCTGAATAAAGCACACAAGGAGGCCCAGGACCAGCATGGGGAGCGGGGCAAAAAAGGCACCGGCCAGCATGAACAGAATCGACAAAACCAGTTCCTTGCCCATCATGTTTCCAAAAAGACGGATGCTGAGCGACATAATTCGGGCCAGGTGACCTATGGATTCAAGTACAATCATAAGCGGTGCCAACCACCATATCGGCCCCGTAAACTGCTTGATGTACTTGGCGCCGTGAGTCATCACACCAATCACGTGCGTCATAATAAACACAGGGATTGCACAAGACAGGGTCGTATTAAGGTTCGCGGTAGGCGGTAATAACCCTGGTATCAGGCCTATAAGATTGCACACAAAGATATAGAGGAACACGGTGGCAAGGATTGGAAAGAAGCGGCGGCCTTCCTCACCGGTAATGTCCACCGTGAACTCTTCCATCCCACCAATGACAACCTCGAAAACGCTTTGCCACTTGGTCGGTATTATGCTGATCGCTCTGGTGGCAACAAGCCCAAAAACGATGAGGACGAGCATGACAAACCATGAATAGATCACGTGGGGATAGTGGTGGGCAAAATCGCCCAGCCCTATAAGGTCAAAGAGCTGTACCAGAAAGAGAATTGGATGTTCCATATCACGCCGTCTCCTTAAAGATGATTTTCCTTATTTCATTAAATGTTGCTATGAAGATGCTTGTGACCACCACTGATAGGCCGATGATGAGCCCCAAGGGATTTACATAATGGTCCGCTATAAGAATATATATAATGACAACACTGGCCAAGAAACGTAGATAGTATTTACCTAAAACCACCCTCGTATCGGCAACATGTGGTGGCGTCAAGGCCGACTTGAGGGATCGATACATCAGTTGAAAATTAATGGTCACAATAAGGCCGCCAGCCAGGATCCCCCATGCAAAAGGCCCTGGTGCCAGGATAAAGCCGGAGGTTGTGACTATACAAAAAATGATCCAGTTCGTCAGTGTGATAAATCTGAGCAGGTTCCTCTCTATCCGCATGCCCTAAAGTTTTCCTGTTACAGTCTCCGGCTCCTTTTCACGGCCAGGTATATGTTGCGAAATCCGGCAATCACACCAAAACCAAGAAAGATAAGCGTGAGCCACGGAGAGGTATTAAATACGCGGGTATCCAGCCAGTACCCAATGCCCAAGCCGATTAGCATGGCGAGGGCAATGGAAAAACTGAGGCTACTGTAATACCCTAGCTCCCTGAACAGTTTCTTGGTGTCTTCTTTCATGACAAAGAGCGCTCCCCCAAAAGACCGTATATGTCAAAATATCCGACCTCTGGGAAATAAAGCGCCTCGTACCATATCATGGTTTTTAAGTCAATCCCTAAATTCGTAAAGCATCAAAAACCTCTTTGGCTGCCAAGATCGTTGCCTGGACGTCCCCTTCATTGTGGGCACTTGAGACGAAAAGTGCCTCGTATTGAGACGGGGCCAGGTAGATACCCCGTTCCAGCATCCCTTTGAAATATTTTGCAAACATCGTGAGATCACTTATCTGGGCCCCGGCAAAGTCTGAAACACGCTTTTCGGTGAAAAAGAGCCCCAACATAGAGCCGACCCGATTGGTCACCGCGGGGAGCCCTGCCTTGCGAACAGCCTCCCTGAGACCCGCTTCCAGCATAGCTGATCTCGCTTCCAGGATTTCATAGAACCCGGGCTCTTGCAAAGATTTCAACGTGGCGATGCCGGCTGCCATGGCCACGGGGTTCCCGGAAAGGGTTCCGGCCTGATAGACCGGGCCCTCAGGGGCGATTTTCCTCATGATCTCTTTCTTTCCGCCGTAAGCCCCTACCGGAAGCCCGCCCCCAATGACCTTGCCCATGCAGGTAATATCCGGCATAATACCATAGAGGGCCTGAGCACCGCCGTAAGCAACACGGAAGCCTGTCATGACCTCATCAAATATAAGGATGATCCCGTGGTCCTGTGTCAATTTTCTCAGGGTCTGTAAGAATCCCTCTTCGGGCGGGACAAGTCCCATGTTCCCGGCCACAGGCTCAACGATAATGGCAGCAGTCTTGTCACCATTCTTGGAAACCACATTGGTTACTCGCTCCACGTCGTTATATGGAAGCGAAAGGGTATTTTGCACGAACGCCTGGGGGACCCCGGGACTGCCGGGAATGCCTAGTGTCGCCACGCCGGAGCCCGCTGCTACCAGGAGGGTATCAGCATGGCCATGATAGCAACCGTCGAACTTGATCAGCAGATCCCTGCCTGTGACACCCCGTGCCAGGCGGATGGCGCTCATGGTCGCCTCGGTGCCGGAGTTGACCATCCGGACCATCTCCACGGATGGAACCGCTTCGACAACCATCTCGGCCAGTTCTGTCTCAAGATCTGTAGGGGCCCCAAAGCTGGTCCCTCGCTCCAGCACACCTTGGATCGCTGCCACAACCTCAGGATGGCGGTGCCCTAGGATCATCGGGCCCCAGGAGCCCACGTAGTCTATATAGGCATTGCCATCCGCATCGAACACCCTGGAGCCCTCGGCTCGCTGTATAAAAAGAGGGTTTGCGTCCACTGAACGGCAAGCCCGCACCGGGCTGTTCACGCCACCGGGGATGACCTTTTGGGCCTGTGCAAAGAGTTTTTCAGATAGGTCTTGTTTCATCTACAACTATAGCTCCTCTCTTGCTCTATTTGAGAATGCACGGCAAGCGGATTCTCTGTCCCGCCAAAGCGAGACTGTAGGTATCTTCAATTTCTTATTTATTTTTTACCCTGGCAGAAATCAAGGTTTTTGTAAAGAGGCTGGGGTAAAGAAGAATTTCTGGAATGGCAAGATTTAGAAAGAAGCTAAGCTTTCGGATAGGTGGGTCCTCCTAATTGTATATGAGGCTCCCGGCCCTGGCCGCAGCTGAGGATGTCTCAAAGTTTTCAAAAAACCCAAGGATAGGAGCGGGGTCCTCTGATCCGTCCAATAGAATTATTTACATCTCCAAATACGATCTAAGTCTTGTGCGCAGCTTAATGACGGTCTTGGTATGAATCTGGGAGATTCTAGATTCAGTGAGGCCCATAACTTCCCCGATCTCCCTTAATGTCAACCCATCATAATAGTACAGTGAAACAACCATCTGCTCATTCTTGGGCAGACCCCTGATGCCATCAGCAATGACCCCATTGAGTTCCTGGGTGACGATATGGTTCACAGTGTCATGCTCCCCTCGGATTACGTTCTTGTATGATCTCTTGGATTCAACATTATTTTTATGACACTCCATATACTCATCAAGACTAAGAAGCTCAATACCCTGAGCCTTTTTGAGCATATCGAAGTAGGTATCCAAATCAATACCCATCTCTTCAGCTATCTCAGAATCCTCGGCTGGCCTGCCCAGTTTTCGTTCAACCGCCATCATGGCCTGTTCGATCTCACGAATCTTTTTCCTGACCGAACGAGGAATCCAGTCCATACCCCTGAGTTCGTCTAAGATTGCTCCCTTAATCCTGAATTCTGCATACGTCTTTAACTGAACCCCTTTGCTCGGATCAAACTTTTCAATAGCATCCAGCAACCCGACAATCCCCGCGCTCATCAAATCATCTATGGATACACTCGGGGGAAGGCGTAAAGCTATTCGGTTCGCCAAGAATTTCACCAAAGGGGCATGCCGGGCAATCAATTCGAAGCGCTCCTCTTTATCCCTTACCCCCGACCACTCAAAGTTGGTCTCGTCGTAGCTCTCTCTTGCTTGAATCTTCTCCATATTATCACGGATATTGTGACAGTTCAGGGGCACATCATACCCCACACTCCTCAGTGACGGCGCACGAGCTTTCTCCAGAAAAACTTGATATTCCCGTCAGAGGACCGATTCATCGAATCGTTTAGCAAACGCTGAGCTAAATCAAAAAAGCCCTTGCTCGATTCACTTTTCGGGTAAAGCTGCGACACGGTGCGTCGCTGTTTTACAGCCTTTTGAAACTTGTCGTCTTTCGATATAAACCCAATATATTCCAAGGATATATCCTTCAAAAAGTTTCCACTAACGTTACTCAAGTTTTCAAAGACGGACTTCCCTTCTTCTGCGTTATTCACCATGTTGACAAGCACCTTGAAACTCCTGGTACCATGCTGGGTGAAGATGACCTTTATCAAGGTATAGGTATCTGTGATAGAACTCGGTTCAGACGTGGCCACCACAATCCGTTCCTGTGCGGCTATATTAAAATAGATGACGTTTGAAGAAATACCTGCCCCGGTGTCGATCAGGAGGACATCAAAGTCCTCATTTAATGTGTCGAACTCATTGAGCAGGTGTAGCTTCTGCCCATTCGTCAAATGGACCAACTCGTGCACCCCAGAACCCGCTGGAATGATAGAAATTTCTTCAGGGCCCTCAACGATAACCTCTGCAAGATCCTTTTCACCGCTGATCACATGCTCAATGTTGTGGACAGGGTTGAGGCCAAAGATAATATCAATATTTGCCAACCCCAGGTTGCCGTCTAATATGAGCACACGCTTTCCGAGCCTTCTAAACGCTATGGCTAAGTTTGCAACAATACTGGTCTTTCCCACGCCCCCTTTGCCGCTGGTAACAGCAATAACGCGGGGGAATGGTGACCCCACAGGGTAAGTGTTGACCTCTTCGACTCGGTTCATGTCATAAGCCTTGCTACTGACAGCCCCTCTTAAACCGTTCGCCTGATGCATCATAAGATTCTCCGCAATTTACTAATAATCGGCGTAATATGCCCGTCTTGATTCTTGCTTTACACAAATATTATAGCAATTATTGTGCCAAGGAAATCACTGTAAATATCGACAGGTTTTCCTTGGCAGGTGTCGCAATCTGCGATTCGAATGATTGAGTAGAAGAGTCTTGCCAACCCCTCGGTATCACAGCCTTTTTAGTCCTCATCCATAGATCCGGGATACTCCCAGTAACCAAAAATCTCTATTTCACACATAGCTCCCTTGCCCCTGTACGGCCTTTGAAATGAGGTGTTTATTTGGGATGGCCTTTGGCTGACGATGAAAACCGTTAGATTTTTCATGCCCGTAAAGGAGGGGGAGCTGTCAGGTTTTTGACGACGATGACGGTAAAAGTAACTACTGAGGAATTGAAGGATGTGGCTTATGAACCAACGGAGGGTCTCTGCAGTTTTTTCTTTTTTATCTTTTCGATCAGGGTGGTCCGATTCATATTAAGGAGTTTTGCCGCCTTTGCCTTGACCCAGTTCGTCTCATCCAGGGCCTTGAGAATCAATTTCTTCTCATATTCTTCGACAGCATTGTCAAAACCGTGCTTGGGGATAGTGGTTTCAGCAGATTCAATCGCTCTGACATCCTCTCTGACCGATTCGGGGAGGTCATCCAAACCTATCTCATCACTGTTTGTAAGGATAACAACCCTTTCCACCAGATTCTCAAGTTCTCGCACGTTTCCAGGCCAATCGTACTGGATCAAGACATCCATCGTTTCTGGTGCAAACCCCTTCTGTTTTTGCTTCTCTTCGTTAAATTTCTTGAGAAAAAAATCTACAAGCAAAGGGATATCCGATCTTCTCTCCCTTAAAGGTGGGACCTCTATTGGAATTACATTAAGTCGGTAATAGAGGTCTTCTCTAAACGTGCCATTATTCGCAGCACTGATCAAGTCCTGGTTAGTTGCAGCAATAATGCGTATATCTGTTTGGATAGTCCTTGTGCTTCCAACCCGTTCAAACTTCTGCTCCTGAAGTACCCTTAACAGCTTAATCTGAAGGTTGGGACTCATGTCCCCGATCTCATCCAAGAAAATTGTCCCTCCATCGGCAAGTTCAAAACGGCCAATGCGAGACTTGTGTGCACCTGTGAAGGCTCCTTTTTCATGACCAAACAACTCACTTTCCAAAAGCTCTTCAGGTATTGCCCCGCAATTAATGACAACCATAGGATTGTCTCTCCGGTCGCTGTTGTAATGGATTGCCTTGGCTATTAATTCCTTTCCCGTGCCACTCTCCCCGGTAATTAATACCGTGCTGTCCGTATCACTCACCTTTTCTATCAGTTCAAACACCTTCTGAATCGGCTCGCTGTCACCAACAAAGTTTTCAAATCGATACTTTTTCCTGAGCTGCCGCCTCAAGAGGATGTTTTCTCTCTCCAGATGTTTGTATCTTAAGGCCTTCTCCACTACTATCAGTATCTCACCAGGCTTAACTGGTTTGCTAATATAGTCAAAGGCCCCTGTCTTAATAGCTTCAACAGCGCCGTCAATGGTGCCATATCCGGTTAAGATAATGCATATCGTGTCAGGCGACCGATCAACAACATGTCGTAGGACCATCATCCCATCAACCTCGGGCATCTTAAGATCGGTCACAACCAGATCGTAGAACTCGTCATCAATATGTTTGATGGCCCCTGTGCCGCTTGAGGCTGTGTCGACGGCATAGCCTTCTTCTTTTAGCACCTCCGCGATGATCTCCAGAATCTCGGGATCATCATCCACTATCAGTATCTTCGGCATCAGTTTTGCCATAATGACCGCCTTACCACTTTGGGCCCAGATGGCCTACGGGGTCCGCGAATCGGAAGCCGCGCACCAAATCTATTTTCTCAAGTCCTCAGGCGTAACCCAGCAATAAATCGTAGAATTGAGAAAATAAACGACCACCCGCACAGCAGCTGGTTTTGTTTTACGGCCAAAGGCCGTGAAACAAAAAGGAACGTCAGTTTCCATCGATTAAGTTTGCTCCCCGTGCAAAGCACGGGGTTTCATTGCAAACAAATGAGCTGGCGCAAGGTTGCGCCTAACGGCTTGAGAAGAGGCACTTCGTCTTCTCATGTCGGATATAGTCAAGCTCAACCAGAACGGCCCGGTTCACTAAATCGGTATACACATAAACCAAATTTGCTCATAATTCAAGTCGATTATTGAGGCTCTACTCTTTGGGGCGCCTCGATGCAGATAGGGGTGGTGTTTTGCTGTTTGGAAGGATAGCAGTGCAGAGTTCCAAAGTACGTCTGGAGGCTCATATGACGGGCCCAAGCTGATTCCTGATCGCTTACGCTGCACCACCGTTCAATCGCTGGCACGTCTATCCATCAGGGGAGTTGACCGGGCAGGGGATTTCGACGGTAAAGGTGGCCTTCCCAGGAACGCTTTCACATGCAATGGTCCCATTGTAATCCTCAAGCAAAAGGGAGACAAGTGAGAGGCCGAGGCCTGAATGCTCTTCATCCTTGCCCTCATGCCCGGTCCCTTTCTTGGTCGTGAAGAAGGCCTTACATACGTGTTCACGGTCTTGTTCAGGAATGCCACAACCCGTATCCTGAATCCTGATAATCACTTTATTGTCCTGGCTGAAGGTTTCAACTATAAGGTGTCTGTCTTGAGCATCTATCATCGCCTCGAGCGCATTCTGAATAAGGTTCAAAACAATAATACTGAAATCCGTCTTTCGCCCCTTCAATACTGGGAGGGCATCATCCAGCCTGAGAGTCTTTTTCACCTCGTGCTTGAAAAACATATCGGCATTCAGTAGAAAAATACAGTCTTCTATTACTTGATTGATCTTAACGTCCTCAATTTCAGAGCGTCTTTCAACGATCAAATCACTTGTCAGGTGCCTCAGCTGGGCATTCAAATCATCAAGGCTCTTTGAAATCGATTTGATCCTTTCCTCCAAGCGGGGTACTAACCCCTCGACCTCCGTTAGGGCCTCCTCCGATTGTAGGGCATTCTGCAACTGTTGCAGGTTCTGCTCCAATTGCTCAGATCGAATGTAGAGTATTTGAAGCGGGCCATTCAGGTTGTGGATTATTCCTTCAATAACCCGAACAAGATAGAGGCCATAATAGTTGTCGGCAAGCCTCCTCAGCAGCATCCGCTCCCTTGACGATCCAGATGGATATGTCGATTCCCTCGAAGTCTCTGTGCTAGTATCCATTGCTACTCCTTTTTTCTTTCCTGATTCCATCCCTTTCGACTCTCTGTACAAATGTAGCCCCTAATTCCCTATACCATATTTCATATTGTTGGTGAAGCCCACGATTCTATCCGGCTGGTTGAAATTGAACGCCTGCCATCAGACAAACAGAAGGCATGAACCGGGGAGGGAATGTTTTGAGCTATCGTTATGGGTATTGCTGATCCGAGGTGGGGCATAACCCAGGGTTAGTTCAAGTCTTGGTTCATTACGGAGAGTATCTGAGGAGGCCCTTCATGCTTGCGCCCTGACCTTTCCTTTTTCATAGAGTGTCGAGAACGCATCAACAACCTCCTTATCAAATTGTGTGCCAGCACTCTGATGGATAGTCTCAATCACAACATCCTCATCAAGCCTTTTCCTGTAGGCACGGTCAGAGGCCATAGCATCATAAACATCAGCTACGGCAAGAATCCGGGCTAGAATTGGTATCTCTTTACCCTTCAAGCCGATAGGATATCCTTTTCCGTCCCATCTTTCGTGATGATGCAAAATAATCTTCTGCTCAGCGTCCAAAAGACCTAAGTGGCTAACAATGTTCGCGCCAATTATTGGATGCTTTTTAACCTCTTCATATTCCTTCTCCGTCAACGGGCCGGGTTTCAGCAGGATATTATCCGGAACGCCGAGTTTCCCGATATCATGTAAGTGTCCCGAAAAATTTAAGGGATCAAGTTGGTCGTCAGAATATCCCATCTCTTTTCCTATTTTTTGCGCGAGTCTGGTCACCCGAGTCGAGTGGTCCTTGGTGTAAGGGTCTCTGGCTTCGATCGCTTCCACAAAGGCATAGAGAGTAGAGAAAAGATTCTCGTAGATGTTTTCATACAAAGCGACATTTTCTATTACAAACGTAGCCCTCTCAGCGAGAAAATTCAGATAGTACAGCTCCCTGTCGGTGAAGGGCTCTGACCCATGTCTGGCAATGGCAACCAGTACGCCAAACAGCCTGCCTCGAATCTTGAAAGGGAGGGTAACCAGCGAACAGATATTTGCATCCGAAAGCACTTTGTCATGATCGCCGTTGACAAGAAACGGGGCCCCTTCTGAAATCTTCTTTGCAAAGACCTCAATGATGTGACTGTTATCTTCGGTGGCTGTGCGGCCTTGATCGGCCTGACCCGCTTTCCCACCATTCGTGCCAGTCTCGGGTCCTTTATGAAAAGAGGAAATAAGTATTGGCCCTCCTGCACTCTCCTCCATGACATAGAAATAGGCTTCATCACACCTGGTTATATCTGCAGAGACCTGGACGACCAGATCGAAAAGGTCTGAACTCTTTGTTATCCAGTCCACCTCCTGTAAAATCATGTTCAATATCTTCAGGTCCCCGACTTTGTTTGCTAGCTCTTTGTTCAGCCGGTCGATACGCTCCTTCCTTTTGATCTCCTCCTTCAGAAACATATTTTCGACAAAGAGTGCCTTTTGTTCTAAGGCCCTCTTAATCGTCAGCTCTATCTCACCAGAGTTGAAGGGTTTGATCAAGTAGTCTACCACCCCGTGTTTCAGGGTAGCTATCGCGTTATCAATAGATGGATATCCGGTCATAACAACAACCGGTATGGTGTTGTCTAACTTATGAATCTTACTGGCGAACTCTATCCCGTCCATTCCTGGCATCTGAAGGTCAGTAAAACAAAAATCGACCTTCGTCTGCTCAAGAATCTTGAGTGCTTCTGTGCCATCCCGGGCAGTGAAGATCGAATAGCTTCCTCTTCTGCGTAGAAAATCCTTGAAAAGCCTAAGGATCGCTCTATCATCATCAACAATCAATATGTTCAGAGGTTCGGACATATGCTTTGATATAGGTGGTACAGACCTGATTCCCTATAAATGAAGCAAGGTCTGTGCCATATGAAGCAAGGTTTGTGCCAAGCTTGTGCGATACCATCTTTACCAACTATTTCAGTTACATACATTTGGGGCACATAATCCCTATGTCAAAAAAGTCAATTTTGTGACGGTCGGCATGGGGGAATTTGCCAATAAATAGACACCTTCACACAAGGATCCCGAGCAATACAACTCTATCTCGTATCGAGATAGATTATTATCGAGGGCTGATTCCAAATGATGAACCCTTCAAGGGTGGCCACACCATCCATGTATCGACAGACTCTTAAAGGTTTTTTTCAAAGATTTAATGTGTTATATCGACACATCCATACAAGCTCTGGTGCCAGTGCCTTTATTCTCATATGATCACTAATCGACAATATTCAAGAGTGAAGAATCGGCTTGCCCTTGCAACTATCCTTTTCTTGACACTCTCATACCCAACTGTAAACCATGCCATTGATGCATTTCCAAAGCCCCAGGGGCTTGTCAATGATTTCGCCAATGTGATTCCCGCACAATATGAACAGAAACTGATGCAAGTGACTGGTGAGCTTTTGAGAAAGACGGACGTACCTGTGGTGGTGGTCACCATGCCAGAGATCGGTGGTGAGGATTACAA
>JAUWXJ010000110.1 GCA_030616425.1 Desulfobacterales bacterium
CGCCACATAATCACAACAGCGATCGAACATCCGGCAATAACGAATCCGTGCCTCTTTTTACAGGATCAGGGATATGATGTGACCTTCCTGCCTGTTGACTCGACCGGTCTGGTGGATCCTGCAGCAGTCAAGGCAGCTATCCGATCATCGACTGTGTTGATTTCCGTTATGCATGCCAACAACGAAACCGGAACGATCCAGCCCATTCCTGAAATCGGCGCCATAGCACGGGAGGCTGGAGTACTCTTCCACACAGACGCAGCACAATCCGTGGGAAAGATCCCCGCGCAAGTGTCAGACCTCCGGGTCGACTTCTTGTCTGTGGCCGGGCATAAAGTTTATGCACCAAAAGGGGTTGGTGCCCTCTTTATAAGAGATGATTTAAAGATAGAGCCTTTTGTGCACGGTGCAGGTCAGGAATCTGGACGGAGGGCAGGCACTGAAAACGTGATTTTTGGAGTGGCACTGGGAAGGGCCTTGGCACTGGCTGGTGAGCGCATGGGTGAGGATACCGAACGCATAGGCCATCTGCGAGACCGGCTGCACTCCCTCCTTGATGAAAACATACCCGGCCTTGTATTGAATGGGCACCCTGAAGCCAGGCTTCCCAATACCCTGAATGTCTCACTCCCTGGCGTTGACGGTGCAACCCTGCTGAATGCCATACCTGAAATCTGCGCCTCCACGGGCGCAGCCTGTCATGACCGCACAGTGCAACTTTCTCATGTCCTTTCTGCCATGCGGATCCCTGAAGAAATAGGTCGCGGTGCTATTCGCCTGACACTCGGACGGGGGAACACTGAGGCAGAAATTGAAAAAGCCGCTGGGTTGATCATAGCAGCGTACAATAATCTGGAATGAACTAGGTCTCTCTGGAGAGATCCCAACCGTAAGTTAAGCTCCCCGCCCTCCCGGGCGGGGAGGCTTCACACGACTTAAAAGCTGTAGTAGAATATCCTATATGCCTGCAAAAAAGAAAACCCCTCGAAAATCATCACAGGGCCTCACTGTAATAACGACCCATGTGAATGCTGACTTTGACGCATTTGCTTCTATGCTGGCAGCTCAGAAACTCTATCCTGAGGCCCTTGTGGTCTTTCCTGGTTCCCAAGAAAAGAATTTGAGAGACTTTTTTGTAAAATCGATGGTGTATCTTTACAACATAGTAAAAATCAAAGATATCGACCTCAACGCCGTCAAGCGACTCATATTGGTGGACACCCGGCAGGCAAGCCGTATCGGCAAGTTTGCCAGCATCGTTCACCGCCCCGGCCTGGAGATCCACATATATGACCATCATCCGCCAATGCCCGACGACCTCTCCGGCACTGTCGAGGTAACTCAGATGACTGGTGCGACGGTCACCATCCTGACAAAGCTTCTGCGTGACAAAAAAATCCCGATCACTCCTGAAGAGGCCACTATCATGGCTCTGGGTTTGTACGAAGACACGGGTTCTTTCACATTCTCATCCACGACAGAGGACGATTATATTGCTGCAGCCTATCTCCTCTCCATGGGAGCTAATTTGAATGTAGTCTCAGACATCATCACCCGGGAAATGACGCCGGAACAGGTCAGTCTCCTAAACGACATGATTGAGGGGGTCACCCATCACACCGTAAACGGTATTGACGTGGCTGTCACCAGTGTCTCATCCGAAACCTACATAGGGGATTTTGCCTTCTTGGTTCATAAACTAAAGGATATGCAAAATCTGGAAGTCATCTTTGCTTTAGCCAGCATGGAGAATCGTGTTTACATGGTTGCTCGAAGCCGCCTGCCAGAGGTGGACGTTGGAGAAATAACCATGGCTTTTGGCGGCGGTGGCCATCCTTCAGCCGCTTCAGCGTCCGTTAGAGGACAGACGCTGATCCAGGTCGAAGAGAAGCTCCTTGGTCTCTTGAACCAATTCATCAATCCCAAGCGTTCAGCCAAGGACCTCATGTCGTCTCCTGCCATACATGTGGAGCCGGCCGTGACTTTGAAGGAAGCCAACGAACTACTTACCCGTTACAATGTGAATGTTCTTATTGTACTCGAATCTGATGACCTTCTCGGCATCATTTCCCGTCAGGTTATTGAAAAAGGCCTCCATCATAAACTCGAGCACGTGCCGGTGCATGAGTACATGACTACAGAGATTGATACTGTAAGTCCTGACGCTTCCCTGCCGGAAATTCAGAAAAAGATCATAGGCAATAAACAGCGGCTGCTTCCCGTGGTGGAAAATGGCCGTGTAGTAGGCGTCATTACGAGAACAGACCTGCTCAATATCCTTGTCAGCGAACCTATACGTATACCTGAATTTGCAGCAGACAGCAAGGAACGGGCTCCCCTTGTCCGCCAAAGGAGCGTGGCCAAGCTTCTCACAGAGCGTCTTCCTAGAGAGATCGTAGAACTCCTTGAAGCTATTGGAACGGTTGCCGATTCATTTGAGTACAATGCTTATGCTGTGGGCGGCTTTGCAAGGGACATCTTTCTCTACCAGGAAAACCTTGATATTGATGTTGTCATCGAAGGAGACGGAATCAACTTTGCCAAGGCGTTGGCCACCTCACTTGGTGGTCGTGTCCGGGCTCACGAAGCATTCAGAACCGCCGTGGTGATCCTTCCGAACGGCCAAAAAATCGATGTGGCCACGGCCCGCCTTGAATACTACAAGTCACCCGGGGCACTTCCCACGGTAGAATCGGGCTCAATAAAGCTCGACCTTTATCGAAGAGATTTTACAATCAATACCCTGGCAATAAAACTCAACATAGACGGATTCGGCACCGTTATCGATTTCTTTGGAGCGCAACAAGATCTGAAGCGAAAAGTGATTCGGGTCTTGCACAATCTGAGCTTTGTGGAGGACCCCACACGGGTTTTCAGGGCTATTCGGTTTGAGCAGAGGTTCGGTTTTGGGATAGGAAAATTCACTTCAGGGCTTATAGAAAATGCCGTTAGAATGGACTTTTTCAAGGAGCTTAGCGGACAACGGCTATTTTCTGAGCTCCGCCTGATCTTAGATGAAGACAAGCCCATCATGGTCCTGCGGCGTATTGATCAATTCAACCTGCTGAAAGTGATTCATCCGAAAATCGTCTACAACTCGGCTCTGGAAGCACTCCTCTATTCAGTTGAAAAGGTCCTCACGTGGCACAAATTGCTTTTCTTAGAAGAGCCATGTCAAGGATGGATGGTTTATCTTCAGGCCCTTATGAGATCCTTTGATCAAAGGGCTGCGGAGGCCTTGTGTGACCGTCTCGAGCTGGCCCCGCGGTACCGGAGAGTTTTGATCACCGAGAAGACAAAGGCAGAAGAGTTCCTTAAATGGATGGCACCTTCACAAATACTGAAAAACAGCGACCTTTACAGGAAACTTCGGCCTTTTCACACAGAGACCCTGCTCTATATCATGGCAAGTACTACTCGCGAGTCAATCAAGCAGGCCATTTCGAATTATATTACCCGGTTAAGATCCATGACGACATTGATAGATGGAAAATATCTTAAGGAGATAGGCTTTAAACCCGGCCCCGTCTATCGTGAGATCCTGGAGAGCCTTCTTGATGCACGCTTAAATGGCGAGGTGAGGACCCTCCTTGATGAGGTAGAGTTTGTGCAGAAAAACTGGAAATAAAATCACGGGGTGATTTTATAATGTTTCACGGTTTCAATCTCAACAAATTCGTCGTCATGATAGTGCCGCTGTTGTTTGCTGTCACGATTCACGAGGTAGCACACGGCTGGGTAGCATATCGCTTAGGAGACCCCACAGCCAAATGGTCCGGAAGGCTCACCTTAAATCCGATCAAGCACCTCGACATCATGGGGTCTTTCCTTCTTCCATTGATGTTATTGTTGATCAGATCACCCATTATCTTCGGGTATGCCAAGCCAGTACCTGTGAACTTTGCCAATCTTCGAAACTATCGCAGAGATGCAATCCTTGTTGCCGCAGCAGGGGCTGTCACTAATATAGCTGCGGCCCTTATATGCGGAACTGCCTTTCAACTCATGCTCGCGCTGAGGCACTTTTGGGCTGGATCAATCTTCGGGTTTATCTTTCTGGACCTGTTTTATATGCTCGGATACAGTGTCCTGATCAATTCGATTTTGGCCGTCTTTAACATGATACCGATCCCCCCCCTGGATGGGAGTCGGATACTCTCAATGGTGTTACCTCCCCGGTATGCCCCTCAACTTGCGTACATAGAGCGTTTTGGTATGATTATCCTGATTTTTCTCCTTTTCACAGGCGTTCTAAATGGTATAATATCGCTATTTGTGGAACCTATACTCCGGATTTCTCTGGGGAAAGAGGGGCTGTTGATATTCTGGCAGTTCGTAATGCGTTAGGAAGGTTGCAATATGGCTAAGAAGCGGATCTTGAGCGGCATGCGGCCCACTGGCCCACTCCATCTGGGTAACCTGCACGGGGCCCTGGCAAACTGGAAAAAGATGCAAGAAGACTATGAATGTTTCTTTTTTATAGCCGACTGGCACGCCCTGACCAGTGATTATGATATGACGGCTCCGATTCAGGGTTACGCTACGGACATCTTCATAGACTGGCTGAGCGTAGGGCTTTCACCGGACAAATGTACACTCTTTGTCCAGTCGCACATCAAGGAGCATGCCGAACTCTCTCTACTCCTTTCCATGATCACGCCGCTCCCCTGGCTGGAGCGAAACCCCACCTACAAGGAACAGATCGCAGAGTTGAAGGACAAGGACCTTTCCACCTTTGGCTTCCTCGGCTATCCTGTACTACAAGCAGCCGACATTATCATGTACAAAGCCAATGGCGTCCCTGTTGGGATAGATCAGGCACCTCATGTGGAGCTCACGCGGGAAATCGCTCGGCGTTTCAACTATTTGTACGGAAATATCTTTCCGATCCCCGAGACGATTCTTACCGAGACTTCCAAGATCCTCGGCATTGACCGCCGCAAGATGAGCAAGAGTTACAATAACGCTATATTTCTCTCAGATTCCCTGGAGGAAATCCGAAACAAGGTCAGCCAGATGATCACCGACCCACAGAGGGCCCGACGCACCGACCCGGGGAACCCTGAAGTCTGCAATGTTTTCAGCTTTCATCACCTGTATTCGGGCCAGCAGACCGTACAGCATGTTGATCCGGAATGCCGAAAGGCCCAAATCGGGTGTGTAGAGTGCAAGGAGATGATGGCCGAAAACCTAATCAGGGCCTTGGAACCTCTGCATGAAAAACGAGCCTACTACAAGGCCCACCCGGATACGGTCAGGGCGATTATTGAAGATGGTGATGAGCGAGCGCGAACCGTGGCCCGCAAAACCATGGAAGAGGTTCGAGAAGCCATTAAGATTTAAACGTGCCTACGATGGAACAAACACAAGATCAGACACCTTATTTCGTTAAGCTGGGAGAGCTCTTTGATGGTCCCATGGATCTTCTTGTGCACCTTGTCAAAAAAAACGAGGTGGATATCCACGACATTCCCATTGCCCTGATTGCCCAGCAGTACATGGAATACCTGGAGTGGGTGAAATCCCTGAACATTGATGTGGCCGGTGAGTTCCTCGTCATGGCTGCCACCCTAGCACACATTAAGTCCCGCATGCTGTTGCCCACCCAAGAAGAAGATGAGGACGAGGACCCTCGCATGGAGATTATCAGGCCTTTAGCTGAATATTTGCAGTTAAAGTATGCTGCTGAGGATCTGATGAGCCGAAATAGACTCGACTGGGATGTCTTTGTTCGTACAGGCTTTGATGGCACCGAGGCCTTGCCTGAGAAAGAGTCCAGCGACCTGGTACAGGTTGGTCTCTTTGAACTCATCGAAGCATTTCAGGAGATTGTAAAGCGCGTATCTCCGAAATATTTTCTCGATCTTACACCGGACGTTATCTCTGTAAAGAGCAGAATCTCTCAGATTAAAGACATCTTAGAGGACCAGGGTTCTGCGACGTTTCAAGAGCTTTTTGAAACACACGCCACCAGAGGAGATATTATTGTAACATTTTTGGCTATCCTTGAGATGGCAAAAGGCCAAATGATACGGATAATGCAACACGTTAAGTCAGGGATTATAAGGATCTTCAATGGATAATTTAAAGGCGATTGTTGAGAGCTTGCTCTTTGCTTCGGACACACCCATAACTATTGACAAAATTAAGTCTGTTCTGGAAGCCTCGGATCGCAAGGCCATCCGTGAGGCGCTCACCAGCCTCGCAGAAGAGTATGAATCCAGCAATCGCGGCTTTTTTTTGACCGAGGTTGCTGGAGGATTTCAGTTCCGAACCCGTCCGGAGTGTCGAGAGTGGATCAGGCGCCTGAAAGAGACCAGACCGGCTCGTTTGAGCCGGGCCGCCTTGGAAACACTTGCAATTATCGCCTACAAGCAACCTGTGCTTCGCAGCGATTTAGAATATCTAAGGGGGGTAGACTGCGGGGGGACACTCCGGACTCTCCTTGAGCGAAAGCTTATCCGCGCACTGGGCCGGAAGAATCTGCCGGGCCGCCCCATAATATACGGCACCACCAAACAGTTCTTGGAGCTATTTGATCTCAAGGATCTAACTGGACTCCCTACTCTCCAGGATCTCAAGGATCTGGGAGAAACATGGCCGAACGACTCCAGCTAGTTCTGGCACGGGCCGGTGTCGCCTCTCGACGTCAAGCGGAAAAATTTATTCGCGAGGGGCGGGTTATGGTAAATGGTAAGGTGGTCCTGAAGCCCGGCACTCAGGTCGTGTGGGGCAAAGACACCATACGGTTGGACAATCGCCTCATCCACCGATTAGAGCCCAAGGTTACCGTCGTACTGAACAAGCCAAAACGGGTGCTAACCACCTCCCATGATCCCAGAGGCCGGCCCACCACGGCTGAACTTGTCAAGGGAATCAAGGCCCGTATCTTTCCCGTGGGACGCCTCGATTATCACACTGAAGGGCTCCTGATCCTGACGAATGACGGGGAACTGGCCCAGCGCCTCCAGCACCCCCGATACGGCATCCCCAAAACCTATCAGATCAAGGTCAAGGGGCTGCCCACCGCGCGGGCCTTGCAGGGTCTAAGATCTGGCATCATGTTGGATGGCAGGCGCACTGCACCGGCTCAGGTCAAGAAGATAGGCACAACCGGCAAGAACGCTTGGCTTGAGATTACCATAAAGGAAGGCAGAAACCGGCAGATTCGGCGGATGTGCTCGGCTGTGGGCCATCCGGTCTTGAAATTGAAACGCATACGTTACGGTCCCATCCGATTAGGCAACCTGAGACCTGGAGTCCACCGTGACCTGACGCCGGCTGAAATGGAAAGACTTCGGAAACAGACTGCTTGAGAGGCTGGCGCCAAGGCAGTAAAGAGCCGTCAGGGGAGATTTTTTTGAAGCAGGTCAAACAGCATTCTGCTTGTCAGTGGCGAATGGCATCGGGCTTGTCAAACCAGGCACACGTACGTGTGGCATACAAGCTAATAAGCCCATTTGTAAGTTGGTCAGGACGGTATGCCGAATATGGTGCCGTTGTGGAACCTTCCACGCGATTATCAGTGACCTGACCTCAAAAAAATCCCCTGACGGCTTGTAAAGTGAGTTGTTTTGGTTTCGACAACTGCCCGTTGAGATCTGGCCGCGAAAAATAAAAAATCTTGACTTTACCCCTCACTGCTCCTAAGTAGCAATTATCGAGAGCATGAAGATACGTGGGCGGTTAACTCAGTGGTGAGAGTGCCATCTTCACACGGTGGAAGTCCGCGGTTCAAATCCGCGACCGCCTACCAGCAAATCAAAGGGGCCGAAAGTGTAATGGAATCCAAAAGGTCGAAACTCCTAAATCGACGTCCAATAAGATCAATAAGTTACAACAGGCAAAAAGGCCAAAATTGGACTTTTTACGATTCCATCAAGT
>JAUWXJ010000061.1 GCA_030616425.1 Desulfobacterales bacterium
GTCAAAATACCTGTGATCGCCATAGGCAAGATAAACACGCCGAATATAGCTGATGAGATCATCGGGCAGAGGCGGGCCGATTTTGTAGCCATGGCCCGGGGCCTAGTGGCTGACCCTGATTTCCCGCGAAAGGCTGAATCCGGTATGAAGGACGACATCAGGGGGTGTGTCTATTGCCTGGAAGATTGCGCAGAAAAGGGGTACCCGGGCTTGGGAAGGTGCTGTACTGTTAATCCCTTTGCCGGTCTTGAGTATTCCTGGAAGGTTTCGGCTGCTCCTGAGAAAAAGAGGGTTCTTGTAGTGGGCGGTGGTCCGGCAGGGATCCAAGCGGCCATAATATGTAGCCAGAGAGGACATGAGGTGGAATTGTGGGAGCGGGAGACTCAACTCGGCGGCCAGGCCAAGCTCGCGAGCTTGGCGCCCTCTAAGGAGGAAATGTCCGAGGCCCTGCGCTATCTCAAACATTCTCTCTCAAAGAGCCAGGTGAAGGTTCAACTCGGACTTGAGGCCGAGGTTTCGGATATTGTCGATTCTAACCCGGACGTGGTTATTGTTGCCACCGGTTCGCGACCAAGTATGCTGAAGATCCCTGGTATTGAATCCAATATGGTAACAGATGTTCGAAGTGTGTACGAGAAGCAGTCAGCCCCGGGCCAGAAAATAGTAATTATCGGTGGGGGCGACACTGGTTGCGAGACAGCCGATTGGCTTGCTGCACCTGGAAGAGAGGTAACGGTGGTCGAGATATTGCCTCATGCGCTGGGCAGGATGAAGAAAATCCCAAAGGAACGGCTACTGTCGAGGCTCTCTGATAAGGGGGTGAGCATCTTAACTGAAACTCAAACGACGTCTATTAATAAGGACAAGGTGTATCTTAAGAAGAAAGACGGCCGGGAGATTGTGCAGGAGGCAGATCAGGTGATCGTGTCTGTCTGTCCTGAGCCGGAGGATACTCTTTTAACGGCCCTGAAAGAAAAGATCAAAGAAGTGGTTGGCGTGGGTGATGCAGTCTGTCCGGGAAATCTAGGGTCAGCCTTAAGGAGCGGCACTGAAGCAGCCCTAAAAATATAGAAGGGACATTTCCATGGTTGACTAGTATTAACAGCTGAGCGACTGTCTTCCCGGGCATTCGCTCACAGGTACGTTGCAGGATCCTTGATAAAGGCTTCCCGACAACCGGGGTGACAGAAGTAATAGGTCTTACCCTGATACTCAAGGCTCGCAGCTGCGGCGGTGGAATCCACCTGCATTTTACAAACCGGATCAATGGCCATTGAGGATGCGGATGCGGCCGTCTTCGTGCTCCTCTTTATGATACGGGTTATAACAGGAGCAAACTGGTTATCAACTGCCATCCTTCTGTAACTTACCCAGGCTATTATGCTTCCCAGCACCAGACCCGCCACGGCAACAAAGACAGCACCAGCCTCATTAACAGCCAATCTCTGGTTTAAGAGCACGGCAACTGTAATGCCCAACATCAGTCCCATCGCGGGTAATCCCAAAAGAGTGGCAGCGCTTTTCATAAGCGCTCCGGGTGTACGACCTACGGAAACCAGATCGCCCACGCCTGCCCCGGCCCTGTTTAATGCTTCAACGATTACGGTGGAGCCATCGGTCGCACAATGACAGACCCGCTTGCTAACCTCGGGGGCACCGGGAATGCTGGGTTTACCCGGCTGGATGATCACATCGGCTTTACCATTCTGTTTAAGGCTCGCCACGAAACCTTCATACTGTGACATTTTTCCTTTCCTCTATAGCTCAGTCGTTGGAACCTGGTTGTTGTTAACCCTGCTATGTTAAAGTCCATTCCCTGAAGAATAGATGCTCGGGTAGGGACCAATCAAACCTATTCGCTGATCTCTTGTTCTATGATGTCGTTCGGTACTGGTGCTGGGGCATCTGATACGGTTTCAGCAGCAGACTTCTCTTTGGGATGAGTTTGGGCCTCAGGCACGCTGCTTCCTGCGGTCGTGGTGATCTGCTCTTGTAGCCGCAAGACCTCCTCCTTGATTGATTTTATCTCCTTCTTCAGCATAGAGATTGTTGTCTGATAACTTGACCACTTATCCTCGAGTATATTGGCAAGCTCTTGTTTGTCTATCTTGCGCTTTGAAAGGGCATTGATAGCTGAATCCTGTCTTTCTGCATTGTTTCTTGCCCTTTCGATAGCCTGAACTATACCGGTCACCTCTTTTCTCAATACCCCTTCCAGGCTTTCAACAATCTGCTTCTGGTCATGCAACACACCTTGCAATTCTGAAAAGGTTTCGGCAACTTCAGCAGAGTGCTTTTTCATGGCTTGTTCCAAGGCTTTCTTGTCTGCTTTCGACCTGATTAGCTTTTTCATCTCCCGCTGATTCCTTTTTAAATCTTCCCTGATAGATGCAGTCGATTTCCTGAGGGCAGACAATGATTTCTCAAGTTCTGTGTACTGGTCCGACAAGGATGCTGTCTTATCAACAACATCCTCAGAGAGCGATCGGACTTCTTTTGATCCTGTAACTTGCACCTGCGCAAGCCTATCCCTCAGCTCAAGGTAGGCAAACACCAAGATTACACCCAGCAGGCACGGAACCAGTATTGACAGTAATGTAATTCGTAGATTCAACCTTTGAATCTGCGATTCCTGATGCAAACTGCGCATTTCATCCCTATAAGAGAGACCAGGAGATCCTCCGTTTATCTTGATTTCTCTTTCAGAAGGGATTTGATCCTCTTGGTTTTCTTTGCTCGGCAAGTCGTTCACGATACCTCCCTAAAGTCGCACAACCTCCAGCTTATCTCTCGAAAATTCCCCACCTACTGATCTTTTAAAAAGCGCTAATCCAAGATGTTACGATGAGACTCAACGTTACAACAAGGAAAAATGCCTGGTACGGCCTTGCCGCTGGTCGTTTTACAAAAAAACCATAAAGTGCCCCGACCATGATCCCCACTAGAAAGCCAAACAGATGAGCTGTAACATCAGAATATTTCGCACTGCCAAGAAAAGCAAGAAGAGCCAGGCCACCGCCCAGCGGCAGCCATGCCCTTGTCAGGCTACCGCGTAGCCTGAACTTTTTCACGAACTGATACCCTGCCAGTATACCGATGGCTCCAAAAATAGCAGTGGAGGACCCAACCGAAAGATGATCGCTACGGTATAAGAAGGCATTCATAAGATTGCCGCCAATGCCAGTGACCAGGATTGTAAGCCACCCAACCCCTGACCCCATAATGCGACATACAGCTGTGCCAAACAAGGCTATGCCGAGCATATTGCCGACAAGATGTAATCCATTGGAATGAATCATCAGGGAAGTAACTGTCCTGTAGAATTCTCCGTGCAGGATTTGCTGGGCAGCTGAACCGTATGTCTTGATAAAAGCTTGGCTGTCATGGCCTATTGCAATGGCTGCATGCAGTGCTGCCAAGGCAAGAGATACCCATACCCCCGTGAGCGTCTTCCCATACTCGAATGAGTGGACTTCCTGTATCGGACGGGCACCCTGATTCTCTTTAAGATACTCTTCAACGGCATCCAGGGCCTTCTCATAGGCAGCGCCACGCACATACATGTCCCAACCATGTTTCCCTTTCCTCACATTGTATTGAATACCAGATGAGCTCAGGACCAGCCCGTATGCATCAGCCTCATCTGTTGTTAGGTTTTTGAATATATTATACATTCACAAAATCTATCTCGTTCCTATCCATAATGGCTCTTATTGCGATTACCAAGGCCGACAATATGCTTCAGGCAGCCCCTTCCCCCTCGCCTCAATTCTGGCATATTCTAAAAAATAACATGTTTTCTTCTCCTTTGCCAATCGATTGCGAAACGTTCCTTCTGAATAGACTGTTCAACAGACAACGACCGACGGACATCACTGGAATTTTGGGGTTGATTTTTTCTTATCCAAAATATAGGTATAATTGCTAAGTAAGTGTCTAAAGTGCCTAAAGTTACTAAAAAGTACATTAACTACCCGACATCATACAGGGGGCTCATGATGTCTCTTCTGGAGTGACTGGCGGTAGGGCGCCGTGTTTTTGTGACTTATCTGTGGGGGAAACCGCAGCTCCCGCTTGCGGGAAAATGCGGAGGGGGTAAGAATCCCACGCAGATAAGTTACGAAAAACACCAGCCCGGGAGACTCGGAACGAAAGAAAAGACATTATAAGCCCAAACCAATGTCGGGTATAAAACTTTCTCATTAGTAAGGATTGGAGAGGAGTTTTCATGAGTGAATCTGTCACCGAATTGAGAAACATTGGACTGATTGGCCATGGGGGAGCAGGCAAGACCTCTCTAGCCGAGGCCTTCCTATTTGACACTGGAGTTACCACTCGTTTGGGAAGTGTGGATCAGGGGAACAGCGTGATGGATTTTGAGCCTGAGGAAGTACGGCGACACGTAAGCATAAGCACTGCCTTCCATCATTATACCTGGAAAAAACTCAAGGTAAATATCATCGATACCCCTGGAGACGCCAATTTTTTTTCAGACACCCGGTCCTGCCTACAGGCAGCCGATGGCGCTATTGTGGTGATAGAGGCAATCGATGGGGTAAAGGTGCAAACCGAACAGGCCTGGGAATTTGCAGACCAACTTGAGATACCAAAGGCGGTCTTTATCAACAAGATGGATCGGGACCGGGCCGATTTTTTCGCAACCTTCAAGGATGTGGCCGACACCTTCAGCCCAAAACCGATTCTCTTGCAATTGCCCATAGGTGCAGAAGAAAACTTCAAGGGAGTAGTGGATCTTATCAGCCAGAAGGCATATTTATACGAAAAAGGCGGGAAATCGAAGACCGGGAAAATCCCTGCAGAAATGGAAGATCAGGTGGCAGCCGAGCGGGAGGCCTTGATCGAAAACATTGCCGAAGCCGATGACACACTCTTGGAAAAATATTTGGACGGCCACCCCCTTACAGATGAAGAGCTTATGCAGGGGTTGCGTGCTGGCACCCTTGGCCGTGCCTTTGTACCGGTGCTATGCGGTTCAGCCACCAGGAATATTGGGCTTGATCGCTTGATGGATTTTATCAATGAGTCTTTCCCGTCTCCCCTTGACCGAGGTCCAAAGGTTGTTATCGACCCTGATACTAGAGACACAATGGAGCGGCGTCCTGCTCCGGACGACTCCTTCTCTGCCCTGGTCTTTAAGACGATTGCCGACCCGTATGCCGGGAGACTCAGTATCTTCAGAGTCTATTCTGGAACCGTAAAGCCGGACGGATTCTTCTATAATTCAACCAAGGTGACCAAGGAGCGGTACGGGCAGCTTTTTCAGCTGGCTGGTGGCGAGCAGGAGGCTATTTCAGAGGCAGGTCCAGGCAATATCGTGGCTGTTGCCAAGCTAAAAGAAACTACCACAGGGGACACCCTGTGTGATGAGTCGAACAAGATACGCTTTGAGAGTGTTGAACCATTGCCGGCCCTTATGTCGTATGCCATAGAGCCCAGGTCCAAGAAGGATGAGGACAAGGTATTAACTTCGATTTCCAGGTTACTAGAGGAGGATCCCACCCTCAAGCTCAACCGAGACCTGCAAACCAGAGAAATTATCATCTCCGGTATTGGCCAGATCCACCTGGAGACCATGATCGAAAAGCTTAAGCGCAAGTTCGGTGTAGAGGTGGACATGAAGATCCCCAAGATTCCGTACAAGGAAACGATCAAGCAGGCGGTCAAGCGGGTAATCTATCGGCACAAGAAGCAGACAGGTGGAAGAGGTCAGTTTGCAGAGGTACATTTCGACATCTTTCCCCTTGAAGAGGGTAATGGCTTTGAGTTTGAACAGGCACTGTCAGGTATGAACGTACCCCGCAACTTTGTACCTGCAGTGGAAAAGGGGATAACTGAGGCCATGCAGTCTGGTGTCATGGCTGGTTATCCGGTTGTGGATGTAAAGGTCCGCTTCTATGATGGCAAGTCCCATGAAGTGGATTCTTCTGAGATGGCATTCAAGATTGCCGCATCCATGTGCTTTAAGAAAGGTTTTCATGAAGCCAAACCTACCCTACTCGAGCCGATCATGAACATATCTATCACTGTCCCAGAGGACTACATGGGCGATGTGATAGGAGATTTGAACAGCAGGCGGGGGAAGGTCCTGGGTGTGGATTCTAAGGGCAAGAGGCAGGTCATCCGCGCTCAAGTACCCATGGCTGAAACCTTAAGCTATGCCTCTGATCTTACCTCCATGACTGGTGGCAGAGGAGCCTTTGCGACCGAGTTTGACCATTACGACGAGGTGCCAGCCCAGGTCCTCCAGAAGATCGTGGAACAGGCCAAGAACAAATAAGTGAGCGATTGCGGATTGTCGATTGCGGAAAGAACAGATGACGTAATTTTGTCCGCAATAAAATGATATTGTTTTTTAAGCAAATTGTGGCATACTAGATGGCAAAGAACAATTATGCACACACCTTATGAGGAGGTTGTGTCATGACCATCCAAAAGGAGGTCGTCGAGCAAAGGCAGCATAAGCGGTTTCGAGTCCGGGACGATGCGTTCGTCATGCTCAAGCCCCCTGATACTGGAACGGGTCGACTAATAGATATCAGCATGGGCGGACTTACGTTTGAGCATGTTTCAAGCCGAGCGTCACCAATCGAAGCAACTGAACTGGACATATGCCTAACAGGTAGTACTTTTATACTGTATGATGTACAGTGTCGAAGCATTTGGGAGTTGTCAATCTACGAAAAGTCCGACACCCCCCTATACAGGAGGCGATATGGGGTGCAATTTGACGAGTTGACGACTGCCCAGATACGTCTGCTGGAATATTTCATTGAGAACCACACCATGGGTGAGGTGTAAGTTTAAGACCCAGATAGACATTGATTGTCAAAGAGCAGGGCAGAGTCACGGTTGGCTCTGCCTTTCTTGTCTGAATACCCATATATTGTTGTCCTGGTGTGGCTTCCAAAAGTTACAATAGCTGCCATCCCGCTATTGTGGAACATGTTCACTGGCCGCGGCTGAAGCACCTCTTACAGGGGCTGTATCCCTCCCAAAACGCCTTATATTTCCCCTTGAAGATGATTCGGTGCTTGGAGGACGTGGTTTTCCCGAACGGGCACACTATAATGTGAAAGCGTCTTGAATGCCGATTGCCCAAGAAGGGGCTCCCTTGATCTGGAAACTTCTCCCACATCCCCACCCTTTTTGCCATGGCCTCCCGCTGGACCTGAATGAATAGCGAGTCATATTTGGTGTTCGGCCTGCGGAATACATGGTACGCATATCCACCCTTTATCAACTCAGCATTAACAAAAGTATTGTCCTGCAAAAAGACATAGGCCAGCAAACGCCCATATTGATCGTATTTTCCCCGGTCGAACTCCAGACGGACCTTTTTCTTCAATACCAATCTCCGGTTGAAATCTCTCGCCTCATTGCCATATCTCTCTGCAGGTCTACCCTCGTGGGCCACCTCCGGGGCGTTTATCCCGGTGTATCTGACCCGTCTGCCATCAGCAAGCACAATGGTATCCCCGTCGTCAACCCACTCCACCTGGAGAAACGAATCCGCCGTGGGCGGAGAAGCACCTCCATAAGGCGCCGAAAGTGACACCAAAAAGACCACAAGGATTGTAAATCCAGTTCTCATTGACTATTGACCAACTTCCACCCCACAATGCCGTGCGGCGCTTTCATCCAGCATTCTGGACAGTCCGCCGCGATCTTCGGGTACAAAACCGAGCGCCCTTTCCCATGCCTCGTTGTCCTCCATGCAAAAATAGAGCATCACATCAGGTGCCAGTTCCCTTATCCAGGCTGCCATTTTTCGATAAAGCTCTATGCGCAGGGACTTTAAATATCTCATTTTGCCATCCAGGCCCGGGATGAGTTCACCATAAATGATCCTTGATTTTTTAAACCGTTTCTGGATGATCGGTTTTAAGGCCGGCATAAAACGAAAGGAGCCAAGACTAATCCAGACGATGTTTTGGGCCGACACACTACGAAAAAGCTCTCTCACCAACCTTCTATAATCTTTTTCCCAACCCTCGTACAAAATCAAAGGATCAAAATGAAACGCCAGGGGATACCCCCAGGCCTCACACTGGGCGGCGGCCCTCAGACGGGCCCGCATACCGGCGGTGCCGCGCTCTTCACTCCGGATAATGGCGGGCGAATTGAGCGACCAGGCAACAATGGTTTTTCTGTTGTGCTCTATCCCTCTCAGGGTTTCAACTCTGCTTGTCTTGGTCTTTAATTCCAATACCAGCCGGTCCTGTTGAGCAAAGTAGGGAACCAGGACCCTGGAAAGCTCAGTCCATGGCTCCCATATGAGGCTGTCGGTGAACTCCCCGGTGCCGAGCCGATGAAACGGCGGTCTCTTCGATCGGACAAGATCGTCCAGTTCTTCAAAGAGCCTTTCTTGATTCACAAAATACTGGAGGACCGGAGGGTGAAAGTAGGCCTGCAATACGCAGTAGGTACAGTCCATGGTGCAGTATGTTCCGATATTAAGGATCTGGTAGCCGCAACAAATATACGATTTGGTACCAGGACACTTTTTCAGGAAGGCTCCTCTGTTGCGGGTGAGAAAGAGCGCTCGCTTTCCTGCGGCTATGGGGTCTTTTGTAGCAGCCAAGGCTTCATGGACCTTCACCTGGTCAGGCACAACTGAGACCGGGACGGCTGGTAGGGATTCCCGGACAGTGCGAACAGCAGGATGGTGCTTGACCGCTTCATCAATGTATAGCCTGGAGATCATGGGTATAGAGTGCCTAAAGTTAAGAGAACAAAAGTAATTTCCTCTTCTATTGCTTTTTCCTTTGCCGGTTCTTTCTCTTTGGGTGAGGAGGGGGTTTTCTGACCGGCCTGCTTCCCTTTGGCACTGCCTACAAGGCGGGGCCAAGGGAAGCTATACGAAACAGACATTCTTCCTTACCGGGAAGCTCCGCCTTTTAGGCGGGGGTTCAAAAAGCCGTGATACCGTGAACTTGGCAGGATACTTCAATCAAGCTCGATGAATATTATCACGGCTTTTGAGGGAAATTCCCTCCTCGCCCGCAAGCCCTTAACTTTAGCTCACTCATTTACGAGGTTCCAAGAGTCTTTTTAAGGCGGGTTTTTTGGCCAAAGCGTCAAGAGCCTTGCGGCGGTCTTCAAAATCTTTCATGTTCTTGAAGGTCATGCGTAGCGTATATGGACCTGTCTCAAAATAAGGGGGGGGCGTCATATGGAGGTGTTCGCTCAGCTTCAGGGCCTTCAGTTCTTTTGAAAACCTCTCTTCTGCTTTCACCAGCGCCGGAAACCTGCGCTGCTTTAGATGCGCCCTAACCTTTGAGCCCTTTTCGTTCCGGTTCAACTTACGCCGATTCAGGATTCTCTTGACTTCCTTGGATTGCAGGACATCTCTAGGCTGAAGGTCCTCGCGAATAGCGATCTCTTGAACCAATGTAATGACCTCTCTTTGTTTGTTCTGGCTCAGTTTAAGCACCTTGAAAAGTTCAAAAAAAGACAAGACATCTTCATCGGAAAATTTGCTCAAATCAACCGCTGCTTCAAAGGAGACGATTTCATCCATCACACCCGCCTGGACGGCTCCTGGAAGCCGGGACAAGGCCTCTATTTTTTTGAAGACCTTCTGGTTCTGTGGAAATCCGAGCAACGAAGAAAGTATCTGAAGCCGGTTTCGACGAGGTACGTGGGGAGAGAGTTTTTGAATCCCATGTGCCTGTTCAACAACGCTTAACTGACGATGAGAGCGGTTATCAAGGATTGCAAGCTTAAGCAAGTCCAACTCAGTAGGGCTTCCTTTTAGGACCCGCACCTTGATTTCATGCCATCCTAGCTCCTTGCACGCCATGACCCGACAGAAACCGCATACGATTTTATACTTCAAATCCTGCCGCTGCCATAGAATAGGGGGACTAATAAGGCCAACGTGCCGGATAGAGGCAACAAGTGGGGCCGGATCGGTAAGGAGACTTAACCGGCAGGTGTCATCACTCGTGTCGATCTCGGGAATGGAGACAGTCCTGTCGTCATAGTTGAACGACGCGGAATTTTTGTAACTCATTGAAATTTTGTCTCTTAAGGCAGACTATACAAGCACCCTTTTTCTTGGAGTTCCGCTAATCCATTACTCCAATTTGCCGATTCTACCCAGCCCCCGTCAATCTAATCAACGCCTCTTCGTATTTTCTGCAAGTATTTTTAATAACCTCCGGAGGTAGTTCAGGTGCAAGCGGCTTCTGGTTCCAGTGAAGTGAAAGAAGGTAGTCTCGCACATATTGCTTATCAAAGCTTTTCTGAGCTCTGCCCGGCTCATAGGTATCCTTGGGCCAGAACCGGGATGAGTCAGGGGTAAGGATCTCATCTATCAAGACCAGCTCACCGTTTATCAGACCAAACTCAAACTTAGTGTCTGCTATGATGATGCCACGGGGTTCAGCAAACTCAACAGCCTTTTTGTAGATGGCCATGCTAACATCCTTGAGCCGGGCAGCCATGCCCTTGCCCAGCATGTCTTCGACTTGTTCATAGGGGATATTTTCATCATGGGCACCCATTTGCGCCTTGGTCGAGGGGGTGAACAGGGGTTGCGGAAGCCGGTCGGATTCTTGCAAACCTTCCGGAAGTTCTATGCCGCAGATTCTCCCGGATTCCTGATACGATTTCCAGCCAGAACCTGAGAGATATCCTCGAACAATGCATTCAACTGAAAGGGGTGCTGCCTTTCGAACCAGCATGCTCCGATCCCTCAGTGTATCAATATATGGGTGACATGCCTCTGGAAATCTCTCCACCTCAGTAGCGATGAGATGATTTGGAATGATACCTTCCATCATCTTGAACCAGAACCTAGACATCTCGGTCAGGATACGACCTTTTCCTGGTATGGGATTCGGCATCACCACATCAAAAGCAGAGAGCCGGTCTGTAGCAACCATTAGCAGGGCATCCCCCAGCTCATATATGTCCCTCACCTTGCCTTGTCTTAGCAAATTCAAGTCAGGAAAGACTGTATGATACAAAGCAGCTTCCAAGGTCGACTCCCTCCTCTGTTTGATTTGTTCCCTCCCTCTGCCCACAAGATCCGCTGATTTTGCAGGTGTGCATCTTAGGATTAGCCACCAGAAAAAGTCAAGGCGCAAATCACGGTGCTGTCTGTAGGCTTTAGTAGCCTTTAGGGGACGTTATTATCTAGGTTGAATAGCAATGATGATTGGATGCCAAGAACACATTAAGAGTAAAGGACTATGGGGACATCCCCCTTGGTCCCCGAAACTGGAAAACTAAAGGGCATCCCCAAACTTTTTCATTCTACTTTACCGTCAAGAACGCTCAGAACGAACGTCCCCTATCTCC
>JAUWXJ010000083.1 GCA_030616425.1 Desulfobacterales bacterium
CAGCTCCGGAGCGAACTAGACATTGCGGGAGCAAGGCGCACAGAATCCGTTGTAATCATGAACACCTTTGGAGAACTCTTTAAACTCTACAGTGTGGGAACTATCGTCTTTTGCGGAGCACGTCTCGTACCGTTGGGCGGACAGAATCCCCTGGAAGCGGCAGTCTGGGGAAAGCCCGTCCTTTACGGCCCGTCCATGGAAGACTTCCTGGATGCCAAGACACTGTTGGAAGGGGTCGGCGCGGGTGTGTTGGTTTCGAGTCCTGAAATGTTGGCTGAAAAGGCAATCTGGCTCCTGAGCCATCCAGAGACCTTGGAAGCTCATGGGGCCAGAGCCCGTGAAGCTGTCGTCAATAACCAGAACGCCGCGGAAAGACACGCTGAGGTAATAGCACGCCTGCTCTGATATTTGATAGTGCCGATAATACGAAATGATATGATAAGGGAGAGTGCCACTCATGACCATTGATCGAAAAGCCATCAAAAGCATGTACAACAGCCTTTCCAAAAAGGTTAAGTCCAGGCTTCGGCAAGCCGTACAGCAAATCGTTAAGACCAAGGAAAAAGGGGGGAAGGTGGTCGCTGTTGTGGGAAGCGGCCCGAACCTCCACGAGGGGGTCACGACGCTCATCGCAGAACTCATGCACAAGGGGATCATTGATGGCGTCTCTACCAGTTCTGCCGTGATCAATCATGAGATTGCCGGCACCCTGGAAAAGGTAAAACGATTTGACGGGGTGGCCTTTGGGCTCGCACCCGACAAACTCCCTTCAGATGGCTTTTTTGAGGTGAGCACCCTTTCCAAGGCAGAACTCGAAGAAATCCGGCACGAGATCCCGATTGACATGACCCTTTACCGCAGGATGCGCCGTGCCAAGGGAGACACCATCATCAAGGTAGCAGGTAACATGGCCTACCCCACCGGACTTCGTACGGAAAGGCTGGCCCGCGACATCCTTGACCTGGCAAAGAGCTACGGCATCCCTTTTGAACAGATGGCCGGTTACGGCGCTGACCGTCTCACCATGATCGGTGCGGGGGCCGAGCACAATATTCCAGTATTGGTCACCGTGCCGCAGTTAATAGGAGGGGGAGAGGTCGGGCTTGCTATCGGAGACTCTTTGTCCATTTCAGAACGCTGCCGCCACATTGCAAAGCTCCTTGACAGCGCAGACGTGATTGTGGAATCCGCCCTTGCCCTGTCGCAGGAGGTCCATGACGGGCCCTTTGAACTATTCACCGGCCACGGGATATGGACGGACTGGGAAGGGGGATGGACCTATTCACTCGCTGACAAGCAGATTGTACGTATCGACCTGGACCCCAACCTGGAGAAGGCATGGGTGCATGAACGTAAGGCAAAGATGGTCTCTGAAGCAGTCCACAAAGGCCTACCCAAGAGCAAGCACATGAAGATCCCTTTCCGTATGGAGATGTCAGGCTTTGCCAGGATCCCCGGGAGTCTTCCGATTGTGGGCGACATCGGTGAGATCTGGCCCCTGCTCGCAACCATGGTGGCAGATGCCCTTGATATACGACTCGAGTTTATGAGCTATAAACAATCACTGCCGGCTGGGGCAAAAGCCCGGGAGTGGGTCGTAAAGCACGTACGGCCTGTAAACAGGGAGCACATGTCTGCAACAGTCAATGAACTCATCCCCATTCCGAATTACAAAGGATCAGCCCTCCCCTTATGAAATAAGCCTTAATTCCCCTGATTGGTACGAAGGGATCGGTATGCTAAGGAGTGGAAGGATGGCAGGATTGAAGGTCCCTGTAACCTTGATAAAATTGAAACAAAGAATCTTCGACCGTAAGGAAGTTTGCCATTTTTAGATTCGCTCGCTAACCCCGCAGCAAGCTGTGGGGAATGCGCTCGCTTTTGCGATTCAACATATTCAATAACGTCCCCTCTTTTTCCCTTGTGCGTATTTATTAGTCATAATATTTCAACTTATTGCCATCTGTACTTACGCTTGTCTATTCGGAGATTGCAATATTTTCGCTGTTTACGGATTTTTCATTTTACTCCTACGTCAATGCAGCACTTTTTATATTTTTTGCCGGAGCCACATGGACAAGGGGAGTTACGTCCAATCTTTGTTCGCCCTAAGTGCTTAGATTTGGTTTCTTCAACGATGGGAAATTCTGTCACTTTCTTCTTCTGAAGGGTAAGGTTGTCCGATTTGAAAAAATTTAGACCCTCATTTGCTTTATCATAGTGCTCTCTGAGATCATCCGGCCAATGCTCGCAATCCATCAAAATAAAGTCTTCAGAGTTCGTTTTTGTGAATTTTGGAGCATCGATAGCAATACCAATAACCGTTTTCAAGTGCCCAAACTTATTTTTTGCGGCACCACAGGCGATTTCAAGCATTGCTTGACGTTTTGGACGGTAGTCATTTTCATAGTCAGTAATTCCGTCAACTTTAAGTTGCAGGAAGACATAACCTTTTCCTTCGTAAAATGAGGGCATGAAAGATAAATGCCGCATCACCCGCTGCGAGGACTCAGGAAATCCGTTAATTGCTTTGATCATTTGTTCTGATAAAGCACGGCGGGTGAATCGTGGCTCTCTTGCCATTTCATGAATAGCGCTTTGCCCTCTTAATGGGGTGGAGTTTCCAAGTAATGTGCCATTGAGCGTGTTCTGGCAGGTTCTTTGGATTATTTCATCCCAAAGATATGACACCTTGTCAGCTGATTTCTTGTTTTTGTAGATTTCGAGATCGATAAAATCTTTCCATTCTCCCTCACCTATTGATACAAAATTGATATCTTTTTGCTGCGTCCCTATGAAGTGCTTGTTTTTAGATTTGTCATAATTTAAGTAGTAGTGGGCCAATAGATCTTCCTCACCACAATAGAGCAAAGCATCGAATGATTTAATCGCTTCAATCTTGGCGTCAAGATATGAGGAGAAATCAAAGAATGTATCAAGCTCACCAAAAATAATAGGAAGGTTATGGCTATCGAAAACATGGACAGGATTTTCTTTGTCGATGTGGATCATGAACGGGAATGGAAGTTGAGCCTCGCTATTGCTATAAAATATTCCAAGGCTGCCGTATACGTTATCGTCAGAGAATTTTTCACAAGCCTCCTTCGCTCCGTGTGCGATAATGATCTTGTGAATCATCATTTTCTCGCGATCGATATTGATAGGAAACGGAACCTTTAAATCATTATCCAAAAAAATGCTGCGCCCGCTTTTAATATAACGTTCAGCGCCGTGTGCAGTACGAATTTGAGCATCAATTACCTTTTTTTCCCACCGATTCCAATCGACCACCGGGGCATTGGTTTCTTTATAGAGCGACAGATTCTCTCGATCAAAAAATATGAATACGCGATTCTCAAAAACAGCGAGGAGATCACAGAGTTCATCTCGGTCATCTTTAAATGGATTGGGATAGCTCCATAGCTTTAGGAATGACCGCTCACAAAGGTGAGCTAACAATTTTTCTGTAGGCGTCACACCCTCAGATTTCATGATAACCATAAGGCAACTCTTTTTAAAATTCAGAAAAGCCGTTACAACCAATTCAGACGCACAACGATTGTGCTGACCTGCTGTAGAGAAAAGGAGAACGTTATTGACTACGTCAACTTACTAACCCATTGTCCCCCACACTAATTCAACATAGTCAACAATGTCCCCTTCCCCACACAACGAGGTTAAAAGCCCTCACCAAGAAAACGAAAAGCCCCACCCCCCCTGAAAGAGAAATGGAGCTTCAACATGAGCAAAATTACCTGAGCGTGATCGACTTCCGCGCGAACAAGAGGTGCGGGAAATATTCTACAATTTGTCGCTATATACTCCTATGCCTTTGTAATGTCAAGAAATTTAGAACTACACAGCTCACAAATCAGTTGTGTAACGAAAGGTGACAGTTTTGCGAGAAATGGATAGAAAAAAGTGTGAAGATATTACACGATGTTGCAGAACCTGCTTGTTCACGCCCCCCTATTCGACCTGTTTCCGTACCTTTTCAGGAAGTCGATCCACTAGCGAAGGATAAGTCTCTACCAAACGTATAATGTCTGCCAGATCCTTTTGTCGCTTGCTTTTACGGCGTTCCTCGTCTGAATACGCCCAGATCTTGCCCTGAAGCACGTCCTCAACACTTGCCACCTTCATCTCGTATCCAAGTACAGTGTGCCTCGTGGCTTTACTGATGAAATCCTGATAGCGTGGATCAGTCTGCATCTGTATTCTCAAGGCGGATTTATCGCTGCTGAGGTTGACGCTGTGGGAAAAACGCTCTATCTTGAAATGAACATCGACAGCTTTGCAAACTGTCTCAATATCTTTTGCGGCGACTACAACATCCAGGTCAAGGCTGACAACTGGCTCTGCATAGGCATTTACAGCAAGGCCCCCGACTACGCAGTAATCCACTCCTGTCGAAGACAGCGTGTCAAGAAAGATCTGAAGTACATCCTCCTTACCATTAAAAACTGCGTTTAAGAATTCCTTTTCAGTCATACTCTGTTCTATTTCCTATCCTAGTGCGAATATTATGTGTTGGGTTGATTCTGCTTTCTTGATCAACGTACCAATAATGATTGAATAATACACGAATTTATGTCAAAAAGCAAACTAATAGAAGGCTTGTTCATTGCGGCGGCAACGATGATATCTGTTTTGGAGCACTGGAACCGGTGGTCTAAACCTTTGCCGCCAGGGAGGTTCATCATGGCTCGTAAGGATCGCAGTCACTACGCTAAAAAACATAAACCGAGTGCGGTAGTTGATCCGATGCTCCGGGATGCGCTTTTGAAAAATGTTTCCGATGGCAACCTTGCATGCAAGGTTGCATTTGATGTGGCAGACCGGCTTGGTGTGTCACCGGATGCGGTTGGCCGGACCGCGGATATACTGGAACTGCGGTTCGTAAAATGCCAACTCGGCCTGTTTGACCATCCTCACAAGAAAAAGATTGTCAAGCCTGCTGACTCTGTTCCCCCGGAAATGAAAAAAGCGATCTCAGCGGGACTAGTGAATGAACGTTTGCCTTGCAAAACCGCCTGGGAAATCGCTATAGAACTTGGAATCCGCAAGACTGAGATGGGTGCCGCATGTGATGCAATGGGGATCAGAATCAAGCCATGTCAGCTCGGAGCATTCTGAGACCCTCAGTTATGAAATTCGCGTTCTTACTGGCAGGAAATTTTTGTCAGGTCCAGTAAGCTTTTGTATTTGAAGAACAAACTCGAATATCGAATTTCGAAATCCGAAACAAACTCGAATGACAAAAAAACAAAATTCAAAACGAAGGAATTGGGAAACTCAGGCGTTTGAATAGCAAATCGCTAAACCCATGAATCTGTGGTGTTTTGAGCTTTTGAACATTCGAATTTGCGGCTGACGCCTTGAGAAGAGTGCGGATTTGTTTCGAACTTCGTGGTTAGCGCAGGCTTCACTTCGTGTCGTATTTCGAATTTAGGAACAACCGGTAAACAAAGACGAGTAAAGCTTTACAATCTTTTTTGTTCCGGCTTAGGGAGGTGAGGAGGCTGGTCAGGCCTTCCCGGGCATCCTGTTCTGAAGGGTCTTTCTATGATCTAGTGAGGTTCTATCCCTCTTATCTTATCCCATGTCTCCGATATTTTATGAGCAACTTTGTTCAGGCTGTACTCCCGGATATACTTCCAGCTCTTTTTGTCTTTAAAAAAGAGATATGTCCTTGAAATCTTCGTCAAGAAGATATTGAAGTCATCATCATCAACCTGAATCCTTGCTATTGAATAGAGATCCGGCTTCTGGTATGTCGGGCACTCCGTCAGAAAGGCCTTGTAACCCTCGGATATCAACAGATCGCGAATCTTGCTGTTTGGCACCCCCTCTTTGATACCAAAGTAGCGGATCTCCTCCCCCAGCTTGTCTTCCAATATCTTCTTATATTCTACAATATGTTTTTGGATTACATCTTCAGGTACATCTTTAAGTTTTGTAGCGTAATCTTCATAAGCTCCTATGGTAACGTTATTTCTTAACAACTCCTTCAGGATGCCCCACGTGAGATAAGGCACCTTATTGGTGCCTATATCTACCTTCTTTCCCACTTTTTCCGGAGAAATCAGCACAGTACCCGGAAAGCCGTGGTCGGAAATCACAGGAAATGCATGTTCGTAAAAGTCCATGTAACCATTGTCAAACGTGAGGGAAATGGGCTGCTTGGCTTTCAGCTCATTTTTTTTCAGCATGTAATCAATCGCCTCATCAATGGAGAGGCCCTGGAAATTATTTGCGGATAGATATTCGATCTGTTTGATAAAAGCACCTATAGGAAGCCACATCTTATTAAGATGAGCCCTGTCGCTCACATTCTGATACTGAATTATGGATAGCTCCCGTAATCTCATCTTAATAGCCCCGGATTTTCTATAATCTTATTTATCATATTCAGTGACCGATTGGAATTAGTTTCCCTCCCATTACGCCAAACATTCGTCGCATAGGCCGGTTTCAAAACCCTTTAGCGAGTCCATTTTGGCCATTTTGACTAAAAGTTCTTAGTGAAGCGAAGCGTAAAAATTGGAACTGTTTGATCCCGCGACAGCGGGAGAGTTAGCGCATGGCTTCACTACGTGCTCCAATTTTAGCGGAGCGAACTTAGAACTTTCCAAAATGGGCAAACAGACGAGAGAAAGGGTTTTGAAACCTCTTATAATACCCTATTCCCTTACCTGGCTGGCCGTGTTAGTAAACAAGCATGAACTGGTTTGTGCTCTCCCTGGTCTGTGCCTACTTCATGTCAACAGGTGAGGTCCTCTCAAAGCTCTTGATGCGGGAAAATGACGAGTGGACAATCGGCAGCGGAATAATATTGATGTCACTCCCCTTCCTGGTACCCCTTGTGATAGGGATGGATTCGTTCCCCCTGAGTCAAGATCTGATAGTTCTTATAGCTATCCTGATCCCCTTTGAGATCCTTGCCTATTATATATATCTGAGTGCAATCAGGATAGCACCCCTTTCCCTCTGCGTCCCGTATTTGAGTTTTACACCTGTCTTTGCCATCCTAACAGCCGCCCTCTTGCTGCAAGAGAGGATATCCCCTCAGGGTTTCATCGGTATACTCATGGTCACTGTCGGGGCTTATGTCTTGAACATCGAACGCTTTGTCCACCACCCCCTTGCCCCCCTGAAGGCGATCTTCAAGTCATCCGGCTCCCGACGCATGCTCTTGGTTGCCCTTATCTGGAGCCTGACAGCCACCCTGGGAAAAAAGGGTGTGCTGCTTTCTGATCCAACATTTTTCGGGGTTTTCTACATGCTGGCTCTATCCATCCCTATGGCGGCTATTGCTGGCTGGCGTATCAAGCGTCACACAACAACAGTCAACTTGAAAGGCCGAAACTTGATCTGGCTCATACTGGGAGGACTGGTGACAGCACTCGGGATGATCACCCATTTCCATGCCATCAAACTCGCCCCGGTCTCCTACATGATCGCTGTCAAGAGAACCGGCCTGATCTTCAGCGTCCTGTACGGGGGTTTGATATTCAAGGAAGAGCACATCAGGCAAAGACTCCTGGGCACCTGCATCATGCTATCGGGTGTGGTAATCCTGTATCTTGCGTAATCCGGTTATTTCGTGGTCACAGGGTGCTTTTGTCTCTCACAGAGCGCACAGAGGCTCAGGGTTTGTTAAGCTGAATTGCTGAGAGGGCAATTCAGCTTAAACTGCCACGCTATTGCGTGATATCTCCGCAGTGTTGGTCAAATACGCCACAATCCGGGTTCAAATGCCCCGCTAGGGGCTGATTGTTTGGCCTGATTTTTCCCACTCAAAAAATCAGGCCAAGAAATTCTCATCTCAGCGATCTCTGTGGGCTCTAGCGACTGAAGGGAGCGGGCGAGAGTGCCCTGAGTCCCTTATTTTAAGGCCTTAGAAACCGCCTGGGCTGCCTGGCGGGTCATGCCTGGAACAGCAGCAAGGTCTTCAAGAGAGGCGGCTTTGACCCGCTTCAGGCTGCCAAAATGCTTCAGGAGGCTCTTTCTCCGCTTCTCCCCAATCCCTGGGATTTCCTGGAGCATTGATTGGCGATACGTCATTGTGCGGCGCTTGCGATGATAGGTTATTGCCGAGCGGTGCGCCTCATCCCTGATCCTTTGGAGAAAAAGAAGTCCACCTGGGTCTTTTTTGAGGCTCACGGGATTCTTTCGGCCTGGTTTGTATATCTTGTCTTCGGTCTCGCCACGCTCAGCGTCCCTTTTTGCAATACCGATCAGGTCAAATGAGCCATAAAGCCCCAAACCCTTGAGCACTGCAACGGCCGTGTTGAGCTGCCCCTTTCCCCCGTCCACAATGAGCAGATCCGGCAGGGGCTGCCCAGTACCCGTCTTTTTGTAGCGCCGCGTAAGGACCTCGCTCAGCATGGCATAGTCGTCCCTGCCGGGTGCCGACCTGATGCGGTATTTCCTGTATGCCGCTGGAGCGGGTTTCCCCTTTTCAAAGACCACCATGCTTCCCACCCCCTCGGTACCGGCAATGTTCGAAAGGTCAAAACATTCTATGCGTTCAGGGGGCCGCTCCAGGGCGAGCCGCCTCTGAAGCCGATCCAGAAGCTCCTTTTCCGCCATGGCAGCGTCAAGCTGCACCTTGAGACTATTTTTGGCATTCTGATCCGCCATCCGGACGAGCCTGGCCTTCTCACCCCTTTTGGGGATCATGACCCGAACCCTTTCACCCTTCAGATCCAACAGCCGCTCCTCAAGGAGGGCTCGATCTTCGGGCAAAGTCGGCAGCAGGACCTCTCCCGGTATAAAGGGGGCCTCTTCATAGTCCTGCTTTAAGAAAGAGGTGACTATCTCGGCATCAGAGAGTACGGTATCCGTGAGATAGAATGGCCGGCTTCCCAGCAAGAAACCTCCCCTGATAAATAAGACCGTTATAAGGGCTGCCCTACCCTGTCGGGCCATACCCAGCACGTCGCGGTCTTTGAAATCAGAGGTCGTGGCAACCTGTTTTTCCAGGGTTCTTTCAAGGGCAAACAACCTATCCCTGTGGGCTGTTGCTGCCTCGAAATCTTCCTGGATCGCAGCAGATTCCATCTGTTTCCTCACATTCTTGATTAACTCCGGAGTCCTTCCTTTCAAGAACATGATAACCTCTTCAACCACCCCCGCATAGACCTCTGGAGAAATAGGCCGGCTGCATGGCCCCAAACAAAGCCCCATCTGATAGTTCAGGCACGGCCGTTGGCGGGGTTTGAGTGTGATAGGCTTGCACTTGCGGATCTTGAAGGTCTTGTGGATCAGCTTCAGAGTTTCCCGCACGGCACCGGCCGAGGGAAAGGGGCCAAAATAAAGGGTCCCGTCCTTTTTGATCTTTCGAGCAATGGTCAGGTTGGGATAAGGGTTCTTTATGTTAAGCCGCAGGCATGGATAGCGCTTGTCGTCCCTGAGTATCACGTTGTAGCGAGGGCGGTGCCGTTTGATAAGATTCGACTCAAGGATCAATGCCTCCTTTTCGGTGTTGGTGAGGATAGTATCGAAGCTTGCGATCTTTTCCTTCAGGAGGCTGGTTTTCAGGTCGGTTCGTCCCCTCCTGGTAAAATAGAAGGTGACCCGTTTTTTCAGGTCCCTTGCCTTGCCTATATACAGAATACGCCCCTTGGCATCCTTCATTAGATAGACACCCGGTGCTGATGGAAGGCCGGCGAGTCTTGCTTTGTGTGAGTTCTTCATGTGCGACTATCTCAGATCCATATCCAGCTTCTGAAGCTCTTTTATCTCGTCCCTGAGTTGTGCAGCCCTTTCAAATGCGAGCTCCTTGACCGCCTTTTTCATCTCAGACTCAAGTTCTTGAATGACTTTTTCCAGTTCATCGAGAGACTCATACTCGGTTGCGGGCTCTGAGACC
>JAUWXJ010000159.1 GCA_030616425.1 Desulfobacterales bacterium
GATTTTTTCGCGCCAGGGGCACTCTTCGGTTGCTGCATACGGGTGATCGTCTCTAACGTTTCCGCCATTTAAGAGTACAAAATATAGATTTGAGACCTTGAGCGGCCTATATACAGACTCTTCTACAAAACGGTCAGGGGGTTCTTGTGCAGTGACTTCAACCAGCCATTCCAAGATCATAAAGCCGAGGTCACTATACACGGAAACCGCCCCTGGTTCATCCACGAGTTTCTCAATGCTAAGGAGTGCTCTGAGAGAGTCCTTTCGCTCAGATTGTGGCAGCCTTACGAGTTTCTTATAATAAGGCTGGTAGTCTGGCAGGCCAGACGTATGGGAAAGGAGCTGGCGGATGGTAATCCCTTCCTTGTCAGTACCTGAAAGATCTGGAATGGCACTACCCAATGTCTGATCCAGATCCAGCCTTGCCTGCTGGACCAGGAGCATCAAGGCTACAGTGGTCGCAAGGGGCTTGGTTAATGATGCTAGATCAAAGACCGTATCAGTGGTCATGGGCCGTTCAGGTGAGAGTCTTGCTACGCCGAATGCCTCAAAGAATACCGTACGACTATCCTTTGCCACAAGGAGCACACCCCCAGGAAAGACGCTGTCTGCCACGCCGTGCTGCATAAGACTCCGGACAGGCTTCATCGATTTTCCTCGCGGATGGCCGATCCCTGCAACTGCAGGCTGTTGTCTTGGGTGTCAAGGCTTGCTTTAAGCCCGATCGGCACGGTGAGGTTATCGGTTCCGTGGCCGATTTCAAACCCGGCCAGGATGGGGACGCCCGTGTGGCGAAAGGCTTCCTTTATGACCGAATGCACATCCTCAAGAGGGCCGCAATCCTGAAAGGACCCGAGAATAACCCCGGCAACACCGTCCAGATGGCCTGCGAGATGGAGTTGAGAAAGCATACGGTCGATTCGGTAAGGGGCCTCTCCCCGGTCCTCCAGGAAAAGGAGGTGCCCCCCAAAGTGAAGCTCGTAAGGCGTACCCATGAGATGACACAGACTGGTGAGGTTGCCGCCCACCAGACGGCCGGAGGCCCGCCCAGGATTTAAGACCACTCCCTTGCCGGGTTTCAGGACCAGCGGCCTGCTTGACCCAATGGCAGCGACCAATGCAGAGCAGGTTTTGTCAGAATCCTTTTTCAGGCTTGTTACGATCGGTCCGTGAAACGTGACCATGCCACACCTGTTATAGATCGTCACCAGCAGGGCCGTGATATCGCTAAATCCGAGCAATATCTTGGGTCGGGCACAGATCATCTCAAAGTCGAGCAATGGGAGGAGTCTCATGGAACCAAATCCTCCACGGGCACAGAATATTGCCTTTATTGATTCGTCTTCAAACAGATTCATTAACAAGGCTGCACGGTCAGTGTCAGAGCCAGCAAGGTAACCGTGCCTCATGAAGAGATTTTCCGGGATCTTTACTTGGTAACCCATTGATTCGAGTACTGCGATCCCACGCTCAAATGCCTGCTGATCGAACGGAGAGGCTGGTGCTGCAACACCGATGATGTCACCGGCACGAAGTGCTCGCGGCTTGATGAGGGTTTGTTCCACAAGTCAAAACTAACACGGAACTTATTGGATTGTAAAGGTTTGCGAACCGCAAAAGCGAGCGCATTCCAGGTCCCGATTTTATCGGGGCAGGGTTCTTCAATGGGCTCAAGGGCTGTATTGTCAGTTGTTGACAGGGCATGCACAAAGTGTTAGTTAGATCCCAAACGGGGCGTGGCGCAGTCTGGAAGCGCACCTGAATGGGGTTCAGGGGGTCGGAGGTTCAAATCCTCTCGCCCCGACCAGTAAGATAAAGGGTTAGCAGAGGTGCTAACCCTTTTTGGCTGTTAGATACTGTGGCGGACGGATTATGCGGCGCAGGAGGCGGCAAGTGTTTAATCTACTCATGTGTAATGAGCCTTACTCAAGTTTGGCACCCCATTTAAGTAATTGAAGGGACTCTTAAAATTTTACATAGTTTTCTCAGGAACAGTTTGACATAATACGGGGTGAGGTGAACTGCTTCTCTTCGGCCTCCAATACCTTTAGTGGGTATGCGGTTATTCCCGCTGGAAATGGCTGTAGGCCTACGTTCAGCAGTTTACCCCACCCCTCGAACTGTTTGCTCTCAAAATGGTACTTCTCTGATCAAGGTTCTAGGGCCTGCGTATGCGGGCTTTAGGTTCACTTTCGGGGTGCGAAACTTGAGAACCTTAATAAATGAAATGGTGAGGAGCTTGTTGGTGAATAATATGTGGATTGAAATCAAGAAGATATTTCACATTTGTTCAATACGTTTATATGTTGGATGGCTTACGGCTGTTTTGTTTTTTCTTTTGGCCTGTAATGGTTCTTTGATGGCGCAGGAAAAAGATGAGCCTTGTTACACATTAGATCCGGTGGTGGTTACAGGCAGCCGTATCCCGCAGCACCTCTCAAAAGTTGGCCAATCCATTTCAATAATTAGTCGAGAGGAAATCGAGGCCTTGCCCGCAGACAATATTGCAGATCTCTTGGAATACGTCAGCGGTGTGGATGTACGTCAACGCGGCGCTCATGGAGTTCAGGCGGATGTAGGAATCCGCGGCAGTTCGTTTGAACAAACGTTGATTTTGCTCGACGGCGTCAATGTCAGTGATCCGCAAACCGGGCATCACAATCTGGATTTACCCATCAACTTGGAGGATATCGAGCGCATTGAAATTTTGAAAGGACCAGGGGCCAGAGTTTACGGCCAAAATGCCATGGCCGGTGTCATTAATATTATCACACGCGACATTGATCAGACTGCTGTCAGTGGATACGCAAAATACGGTGACTACGATTATTTGGACCTTGGTGCTCACGGGGCCTTGAAGATCGGGGATATGTCAAACCAAGTCTCGGTGTCCAGACGTTCTTCCGCGGGCCATATCGAGAATGAAGACACTGATTTTGATATCAATACGTTGGCTTATAAAGGTGCAGTAAATACCGAAAACCAAGAATTTCAACTGGGACTGGGATATACACACAAAGATTTCGGGGCCTATCGCTTTTATAGCGATTATCCGAATCAGCGAGAGCGAACAGAAACCCTGCTAGCTTACAGCACCGCCCACTTAAAGATGGCGGATTTGGAAGTAATGCCAAAGGTGTTCTGGCGGCGCCATGATGATGATTACAAGGTAGAGATCGGGGGCAAGTGGTACCGGAACGAACACCGGACCGATGCCTATGGGGTGCAACTAGGTTCTCGGTTTAAATCTGCATTGGGAGCTACGGCTGTTGGTGGTGAAATCGCCTTTGAGGCCGTGCAGAGCTCCAATTTCGGTGATCGCGACCGTGAGCGCAAAGGGGTATTTCTTGAGCACAAGTTTTATCCTGTTGAATGGTTGACCTTTGGTATTGGTGCTTCGGCTATGAACTATAGCGATTGGGGCTGGGAATACTGGCCGGGGGCCGAATTAAATGTTGAATTTATGGGTGGGTTTAATTGGTTTACTTCTTCAGGAAGATCTTTCCGCATTCCCACTCCTACCGAGCTGTATTATTACTCACCGGTAAACCAGGGCAATTCCGACCTTAAGCCCGAACAGGCCTGGACTTACGAGACCGGTATCCGCTGGCGCGAAAAGGGCCTTGGCGCTAATTTTAGTCTATTCTTGCGCGATGCAGAAGATCTCATTGATTGGTCCCGTGCTTCTGACCAGGTTCCCTGGAAAGCGCAAAACATCGCAGAAAGCAGGACTCAGGGATTGGAACTAGGCCTGGATTTTTATCCAGAAGCTTTTCTTGGCAAAACATTTGTTTCGGCTGTAAATATTGCCTACACTTATCTGGACTCAGACTGGGATACAGGGGGGCTCGATTCGAAATATGTTTTAGATCACCTGCGCCACCAGCTCCATGGTTCTATAACTTTAGATTGGCTTGACGGTTTCACACATGTCGTCAAAGCTCGATATGAAGAACGCATGGTCGGGGATTCGCATGTTGTTGTCGATACGCGTCTAGCCTACAAGTTGTCTGCGTACGAGGTTTTCCTTGAAATCACCAACCTGTTAGATGAGCAATATGTGGAATCCGGTTTTGTTCCTATGCCCGGCCGCTGGATTATGGGGGGCGTAAAGCTTAACTTTTGACCGGCCTGCTCCCCGCGCACGAAGTGCTGCCGTAAGGCAGAACGCCCGTCCTTCAGGGCGGGGAGCTTCACACGTTGCCCGAAATCCTTGACCGAAAGCATTGCTTATGATAGTTCCCGTTCAAATTCCGCCAAATATATTAACCACAACCAAGAGGGTGCCATGAACTGAATGCCGAGACCCCATTTGGGGTCTTGAGCCTGAAGCGGAGAGTAATGAAGATAAACGGAAAGCGTCATTGAACGAACGTCTCATGAACAGAGGGGAGAGATGAAAAGGCTATTATACGCTATTGTTGTTGTGGGTGCCTTATCTGCTTGTTCAGATTCTTCGGTTCCTGCTTGGCAATGGTCGAAGCCTCAGCCGAAACCTCAGGCGGAGGGGGTCGGGCGATTCCAAATGATTGCGGGGCCCCTTGGACTACCCGTGGTGATAGATACTAAGGAGGGGTATGTCTGGCGGTCTTTTACCAATGAAAAAGGAGAGCTGTTTGGATTCACGCAGGTCGCCTTTGATGGACAATACAGAAGTGCCCTGGAGGCTGTGTATTCTGATGATTCGCTGGACGTCGATGAAGATGACAGTAAGGCCTCAAATAAAGAACAGGGGCAACCAGGGCAACCCACAAGGCCTGTTGAACCGGGCAAAGAAGGGGAGGGCACGAAAGGCGCGGAATAGGACCATGTCTTCACATAGAAGCAAAGGGAGGCGTAAAATGAAACGCTCGTGCTATGTAGAATACAGGCCGCGGATCAATCAGGAGTGATATCTTATGTCAGACAAAACCGGAAATATAGAAAACTACGAAAAACGTTTTGGGGTCCTTGCAATAGAAAAGGGGTTTATCACGCCGGATGAACTTTTCGAGGCGCTGAGGGTTCAGGTCCAGGATGAGATCGAGAAGGGAACCCACCGACTCATCGGAGAGATATTATTGGATCGGAACAGCATGACCCCGGCGCAAATTGATGAAGTGCTTAAAGTCATTTTTGAGAGATAGGGTTAAATCGTGGTGATCACGATTTGGTCCGAAAGCTATCCATTCCGGGGCTACTTTACGCGGAAGAGCAAGAAAGTCGGCCAAGAGATTTAAGACCCTGTGACAGGAGGTGCCTATGGAATTCCTTTATTCGGCGGAACTAACTATACCACTCGTTCAGATAGTATTGCTTTTGGCGCTCAGCACACTGGCACTCCTTTTTGGAAGAACAAAACTTGCCTTGCTCATAAATTACATTTTCGTACTCCACTGGGGGTACGTAGTTAATCGAGACCTCTTGGTGGGTTCCGGCCTTGAAAAG